>DATCYD010000239.1:0-2715 GCA_036570465.1 Anseongella sp. | reverse complement strand
TTCGTACGGCAGCTGCCTTATCACGCCGCTTTTCCACCGAACGTTCGCGGGGCCTGTGGGCGGGGATGGCCGCGCATTCATTGCAGCCTCTGGAAGCGCCGGTTACTTCTGCTATCGGACTGGTATTGCTGGCAGCGGGGCATTTGAAGGGCTGGCCATTTGCTGCAGGTGGTTCACAATCACTGGCTGATGCACTGACAGGGTATTTTGTATCCCTTGGCGGGCAGGTCCAGACCGGTACGCCGGTTCAGTCGCTGGCACAGCTACCCTCCTGGCGGGCTTTACTGCTTGATGTAACGCCGCGACAGCTGTTACAATTGGCCGGACACCGGTTCTCGCCGCTATATCGACGGCAACTGGAACGTTACCGTTACGGCATGGGGGTATTCAAGGTGGACTGGGCGTTGGCTGATCGAGTGCCATTCCGCGATGCAGGTTGCAGGCAGGCAGGAACGGTGCATCTGGGCGGATCTTTCCAGGAAATTGCCGCCTCCGAAGCGGCTGTTTGGAATGGGAGGCATCCAGAGCAGCCCTTTGTTCTGTTTGCCCAACCAAGCGTCTTCGATACTTCGCGCGCACCGGCAGGCAAACATACGGCATGGGGTTATTGTCATGTACCCAACGGATCGGAAAAAGATATGACTGAAGCAATCGAACGGCAGATAGAGCGTTTTGCCCCCGGTTTCCGTGAGCGGATCCTGGGACGGCACACCATGAATACCTCCCAGTTGACAAATTACAATCCCAACTACATCGGCGGGGATATCAATGGAGGGGCCTTGTTGCCAAGCCAGTTGTTTACCCGGCCGGCGTTGCGGTGGTCTCCCTACAGGACGTCGGCCCGGGGCATTTACATTTGCTCTTCCTCCACGCCTCCGGGTGGGGGAGTTCATGGCATGTGTGGCTATCAGGCTGCCAATAAGGTAATGAAAGATATGTTTAAACTACCATAACAACGTGCTGGTGAAAAGAAGGGTTTGTCTGTTTCAGATACATAGAGGCGGTTTACTGACCGCCTGTTGCTTGCTGGCTGCAAGTATGCTGGCCGCTTGCGGATATCGCGGCGAACCGGACACGAATGCTGCTCAATTACTTAAGGAACGAAAGAAAGGTTCTCCCGGGAAGCTACCTGGCGTGAATCAGCCGGTTTCCGAAGATCTGATCCGGAAAGGAGAGGTGCTGATCGCCTATTCGGATTGTGCCATCTGTCACCGTGAAGACGCGAAGGTACGTGGTCCCGCTTTTCAGGACATTGCCGCCCGTTATCCCAGGAATGAGGAATACATCCGTCTTCTGGCCCTGAAGGTAATTGGTGGCGGCCGGGGAACCTGGGGATATGCGGTCATGAGCCCGCATCCAGATCTTCCGCTGGAAGACGCCGAAGCCATGGTCACTTATATTCTGTCACTGGATATTGAGTAACCGGAAAAATTTTCGGTTGGCAGCCTTCTCCGGACGCATGTCATGAATGGCTTCAGCGGTTTCGATAGGCAGGTCTGATTCGATTACGTCCGTTCCTCCTTCGATGATCTGACGGTACGCAGCCGCCCGGTCAGCAGGGTCTTTGAGTTTGTCGTATGTGGGCGCCGCCGAAATCATGCATTTAACGCCTCTGGCATGAAGAAGAACACGCATTTCCCGGGCTTCGGGACTGTTTTTAGGACCAATGTAGGCCATGATGTTTTTCCAGGGGACGCCTGATCTTTCATAGGATTCCAGTTCTTCGGGTGTCCGGATAAAGGCCGAGAACATCCTGTCGGGATTCCGTTTGTAATAGTAAAGCGCCTCTTCGGCGGAATGAACGGTGATCATGACATAATTGACAGCATGGTGTTCTTCCAGGATGTCGGCAGTCATTTCCAGGGGAACGTCTTTATGATCAAGATTGATGATCGTCTTGCCTTTACTCCATTCAATCGTTTCAGCCAGCGTGGGTATCCTGAATTCAGTTAGCTTGCCAAATTTATCTTTCAGGCGAAGTTGTTTCAGCTCTTCCCAGGTATAATCAGAAACCTTGCCGGTGCCGTTGGTGGTGCGGTTCAGGGTGGCGTCATGCATCAACACGATGACGCTGTCCTTGGTCAGGCGCGGGTCGATCTCAAAAAAAGCAGGGGTATGCCGGAGGGTGTTCTCAAAGCTTGGAATACAATTTTCCGGATAACCTTCTGTCATGCCACCGCGATGGCCGCTGACAAGCGGGATGTCATTGCCTGTATAGTGAAAGAATTGATGAAGTTGCCGGGCATTTCGCAGTTTTAATATGTGGATGGTTTTTTGAGCCTGGCAATGATACGTTACCCCGGTTATTAAAAAGAAAGGTAGCGACAGAGATAAAACCAGCGCCCGGTAACCACGGGCAATTGAATGGTGGATGAACAGTTGCATGGTGAATATGATGTATGGGACAAAATTAGTTTTTGTTCAGGATTTTCAAAGTTATTTCAGCCTGCTCATCCAGGCTGAAAAGCGTAATGGCAGCATTTTCCTGCATAATACGGCGGTAATCTTTGAGGGCCATTCCCAGTTTCCAGGCCAGGTATAGCCGGTTGATGCCGTTATGGCCGGCTACCAGGATATTGGTTTCCGTAAGAGTGGCGTTGGTGAACGTGTTGGCTCCGGGCGTTTTTTTACAATGGCGCTGCAACGCCGAGCTGAAAAAATCATCAACCCGCCGCACAACTTCCAGGGCGGTTTCCCCGGTTTCGCCAGCCTGGG
>DATCYD010000238.1:0-4505 GCA_036570465.1 Anseongella sp. | reverse complement strand
ATTTGATTCCATTGACGCTGCTCCCGAAGAAAAAGAACGCGGGATCACGATCAACACTTCGCACGTGGAATATACCACTGCAAATCGCCACTACGCGCACGTGGACTGCCCGGGTCACGCCGACTATGTGAAGAACATGGTAACGGGTGCCGCGCAGATGGACGGTGCCATTCTTGTTGTGGCCGCTACAGACGGTCCTATGCCTCAGACCCGCGAGCACATCCTGCTGGCTCGTCAGGTAGGCGTTCCCCGTATTGTTGTGTTTATGAATAAATGCGACATGGTGGACGATCCTGAACTGCTCGATCTGGTAGAAATGGAAATCAGGGAACTGCTGTCGTTCTACGAATTTGACGGCGACAATACTCCGATTATCCGCGGTTCTGCGCTGGGTGCACTCAACGGAGATGCCCAGTGGGTGGACACTGTTACCGAACTGATGACTCAGGTGGACGAATTTATTCCTATTCCTCCCCGTCTGACCGATCTTCCTTTCCTGATGCCGGTAGAAGACGTGTTCTCTATCACCGGTCGTGGTACAGTTGCTACCGGCCGTATTGAAAGAGGCCAGATCAACGCCAGTGACCAGGTAGATATCATTGGAATGGGCGCTGAAAACCTGAAATCAACCGTAACGGGTGTGGAAATGTTCCGCAAGATCCTTGATTACGGAGAAGCAGGAGACAACGTAGGGTTGTTGCTACGCGGCATTGAAAAAACCGATATCCGTCGTGGCATGGTTATCTGCAAACCCGGTTCAGTAACTCCTCACACGGAATTCAAGGCTGAAGTTTACGTGCTTTCAAAAAATGAAGGCGGACGCCATACTCCCTTCTTCAACAAGTACCGCCCGCAGTTCTATTTCAGAACGACAGACGTGACAGGGGAAATTACCCTGGAACAAGGCGTGGAAATGGTAATGCCTGGTGATAACGTGACCATCAACGTGAAATTGATCGCGCCGGTGGCCATGGAAAAAGGACTGCGTTTTGCTATCCGCGAAGGCGGACGTACAGTTGGCGCAGGCCAGGTGACTGAGATCACGAAGTAAGATCGCTGAAGATAGATTTGGCTTTGGCCGCGAATTTTCGCGGCCAAAGCTAATTTTTTTACAACCTGCAGCATCGCCGGAACCAACGTTAAACGGGTGTAGTTCAATGGTAGAATAGCGGTCTCCAAAACCGTTGATCTTGGTTCGAATCCAGGCACCCGTGCTACAGTTAGCAAAATGGGATCTAAGTATAAACGATGAGTAAAGTTATTTCATATATAAGGGAGTCACGCAACGAGTTGCTGCACAAGGTCACCTGGCCAACCATGCCGGAGTTGATGCAAAGCTCGGTAGTGGTTCTGGTGGCGTCTCTGATCATTGCACTGATCGTTTTTGCCATGGACTCTGTTTTTGAGAATCTCATCAAGTTATTTTACGGGATCAATTAAACAGCCGGAAAATGAGCGATCAACTAAAATGGTACGTAGTCAGGGCTGTTAGCGGAAAGGAAAAGAAGGTCAAGCAATACATCGAGTCCGAGATCAACCGCATGGGACTGAGCCATCTGGTTCCGCAAGTTCTGATACCCATGGAGAAATATTTCCAGATGCGGGATGGAAAGAAAATAGCCAAGGAACGTAATTTTTATCCGGGTTATGTCCTTATAGAGGCCCAACTCGATGGTGAATTGACGGATACCATCAAGAATGTGCCCAGTGTAATCGGGTTTCTGGGTGAACAGGGAAACCCTGTGCCGCTACGTGAGTCGGAAGTGAACCGGATCCTTGGAAAAGTGGACGAGATGTCTGCCAAGGGTGAGGTCATGAACCTGAATTTCTATATAGGCGAAAGCGTAAAAGTTATGGACGGCCCTTTCAACGGGTTCAATGGCGTTATTGAAGAAGTGAACGAGGAAAAGAAGAAACTGAAAGTGATGGTGAAGATCTTCGGGCGACGCACGCCGCTTGAGTTGAATTATATGCAGGTAGAGAAGGACTAAATCTGCATGCCGGTTAGAATATGAGCTCTTAGTATATATAAACTGTTACATTTTGTTGCTTCCACAACACAAAAATCACATTAACAAACAATGGCAAAGGATATAGCTGGGTACGTGAAATTACAGGTCAGGGGAGGCCAGGCCAATCCTTCACCTCCGGTAGGACCCGCATTGGGTGCCAAAGGGGTGAATATCATGGAGTTCTGTAAGCAGTTCAATGCCAGAACCCAGGATTTGCAAGGCAAGGTACTTCCTGTTGTAATTACCGTTTATTCCGATAAGTCATTCGATTTTGTCATCAAGACCCCGCCGGTAGCGGTGCAGCTGAAAGAAGCCTGCAAGCTGAAAAGCGGATCTGCAGAGCCAAACCGGAAACGGGTAGGCGCGGTAAGTTGGGACCAGGTGCGTTCCATTGCCGAAGACAAAATGCCAGATCTTAACGCCTTTACGGTGGAGTCGGCAATGCGAATGGTGGCCGGAACGGCACGTAGCATGGGAATCACCGTGAGCGGTGACGCTCCCTGGAACAATTAATAATACAGAAACAAGTGGCAAAGTTAACCAAGAATCGCAAAAAAGCGGTGGCCAAATTAGAGGAAGGCAAAGTATATCCACTAACTGAAGCAACGGCATTAGTGCGGGATATTACCACGACGAAGTTTGACGCTTCGGTTGACCTGGACATTCGTCTGGGCGTGGACCCGCGCAAGGCCAATCAGATGGTGCGTGGAACTGCCGTTTTACCTCATGGAACCGGTAAGTCGGTACGGGTACTGGTACTCTGCACGCCCGATAAGGAGCAGGAGGCCCAGGAAGCCGGAGCCGATTTTGTCGGACTGGATGAATATATCCAGAAGATTGAACAGGGATGGACCGATGTGGATATCGTGATCACGATGCCGTCTTGCATGGCAAAGGTAGGGAAGCTCGGCCGCATACTCGGGCCGCGTAACCTGATGCCCAACCCCAAGACCGGTACAGTGACCAACGATGTTGGTAAGGCTATACAGGACGTAAAGGGAGGAAAGATTGATTTTAAGGTTGATAAAACCGGGATCATTCATACTTCCGTGGGAAAGGTATCCTTCACGCCTGAGAAGCTTTACGAGAATGCGCTGGAAGTTATCCAGACCATTGCCCGCCTGAAACCTTCAGCGGCAAAGGGAACGTACTTCAAGAGCATCTCCCTGTCCAGTACCATGAGCGCTGGTATCGCCATTGAAACTAAAACAATCGCGGGGATCTAATCATGAGGAAAGAAGATAAACAGCAGATTGTTGACGATTTGACCGGAAAAATCAAGTCGTACAACGGGTTTTATATTACCGATACCTCAGAATTGACTGTTTCGCAGATCAGTGTGATTCGCCGCAAGGCTTTCGAAAAAGGCATTCAGGTACAGGTGGCTAAGAACACCCTGATCCGCAAGGCTATGGAAGCTGTCGGTACGGATTATGCCGGTTTATACGACGTTCTCAAAGGATCGTCCACCTTGCTGTTCTCTGAGACGCCTAACCTTCCGGCGAAGCTGATCAAGGAACTGCGCAAAACCGGTGACAAACCCGTACTGAAAGGCGCCTATGTGGAAGAATCATTTTTCATCGGGGATAACCAGCTGGATCAGCTGGCATCGCTGAAATCGAAGAATGAATTGATCGCTGATGTTGTTGCCTTGCTCCAGTCACCTGCACAGAATGTGGTTTCGGCCCTTCAGTCAGGCGGTGGAAAGCTGGCCGGTATCGTAAAGACCCTTGCATCGCGTGAAGGATAACACGGTGCAATAAGAAAGAGGCGACCAGGAACCGCCGGAATGTTCCTGACTAAAACAATTTTGTAAAATTTCTCTTTAAAATTCATACAGATGGCAGATTTGAAAACGTTTGCTGAACAGTTGGTAAACTTAACAGTAAAAGAAGTTAATGAGCTTGCTCAGATCTTAAAGGATGAGTATGGCATTGAGCCTGCTGCTGCAGCGGTAGCTGTTGCCGGCCCTGCGGCCGGAGGTGGTGATGGAGCTGCTGCCGAAGAAAAGACGTCATTCGACGTTGTTCTTGTGGAAGCTGGCGGCGCCAAACTGGCAGTAGTAAAGCTGGTAAAAGACCTGACCGGTCTTGGCCTGAAAGAAGCCAAGGAACTGGTTGACGGTGCTCCGAAAGCTGTAAAGGAAGGTGTTAGCAAGGAAGAAGCTGAATCACTTAAGTCACAGCTGGAAGAAGCCGGTGCAAAGGTTGAGGTTAAGTAAAAACATTCTTAACATAGTAACAGGCAAGACCCTTCAAACGGAGGGTCTATGCCTGTTTATACCCATATCTGGTTATCTACACCAGATTGGGGTAGCTGTATGATCCAAGTTTCAACATAAAATAATAGTTCATTGGCAACTCAAAACAAAAATGCAGAAAGGGTTAATTTTGCCAAAAGCAGGCATATTTTAGATTACCCTGATTTTCTGGATGTACAGATGCAGTCTTTCCAGCAGTTTTTTCAGCTGGAAACCACGTCTGATAACCGTTC
>DATCYD010000237.1:0-2253 GCA_036570465.1 Anseongella sp. | reverse complement strand
CACTGTAACAATAAGGATGGAAGCCACTTGGGCAAAAAATTTATATTTTAAGAGCTGTTTCATTTCTCGTCCGGTTTTAAAGTGTAACATGTACGCCCAGGTTAATGACTCGCTGAACCGGGTAACCCAATCCGTTTCCGCCCATTTCCACGTCCCATAGTTTAAAAGAGCTCACTGTAAGCAGGTTGATACCATTGAGGTAAAAGCGGGCATTGGCGATGTGAAGAGCACGCAAAGTCGCATCAGGAAGGGTAAATCCAATCTCGGCTTGCTTCAGCCTCAGAAAATCCCCGTCCTGCATGAACCAGGTACTCCTTTGTATATTATTGTTTACTATGTTTGGACTCAAACGTGGCCAAAGCGCATAGGAATTACGATTATCTTCTGACCAGTGGCTGTCAGCATACACTTTCAGAAGCTGAGTCTGGTTATTGAACGGCGAGGTTGCCGCCGGATCTATCCAGAAGGAAGAACGAGCCGATCCCTGGAAGAAGAACGAAATATCAAACCTTTTGTAACCAAATGATGCGCCGAATCCGTAGATGATTTCCGGATCAGTCGGATGCCCAATCGCTACCCGGTCTCGCTCCGTGATCTGTCCGTCTCTGTTCACGTCCCGATACTTGATATCACCGCCCATGTACTCGCCAAAGTTCTGTTTCGGAGTATTTGCCACTTCCACATCATCAACGAACAGTCGCTCGGCAATGTATCCCCATTGCTGAGAAAGGGAATAACCCTCCCTGGAAAGATACTTTTCATCGTATTGAGGCTCTTCATATACCTGGAATTTGCTGGTGGCAAATGTATAGTTAGCCCGTGCCTTCAGCCAGAAATTCTGACCAAACTGGTCTGCGTAAATAATGGACCCATCCACTCCCTGTGATGACGCTTCTCCGACATTGGCTCTTACCGGTGCCGAAAGCCCCATGGTAGGTGGAATGGATTCCCGGGTCATCAGAATATTCGAGCGGTATTCGTAAAAGAAATCAGTTTCCAGTGTCAGTTTGTCCTTGAAACTCATTTCAAAGCCGATGTTCGTCTTTTTTGCTCTTTCCCAGGTAATATCCGTATTGGAATACCGGGATACCAGCACTCCTGACCGGTAATAATCGCTGAGTGTGCCGAAACGCGACCCTCTGGCATCAGACTCCATATTCACATTGGATAAATAGAAAAAGCGATCTGCCGGACCACCGATTGCATCATTGCCTACCAATCCGTAGGTTGCCCGAAGTTTAAGCAAGCTGATTACCGGCGATATTGGTTCCCAGAATTTCTCGTTCGAAATGTTCCAGGCTACCCCCGCCGAAGGGAAAAATCCAAACCGCTGTGTTTTGTAAAAACGTTCTGACCCGTTGTAACCAAAGTTGAACTCCGCATAATACTTACTCTGATATGAATAAGTTAGCCGGCCTGATACACCGGCATTCCGGAACGGTAACGAACGCTGCAGATCGCCAGCGTTTCCGGCCAGACTATTCCTCAAAATAGTGATCAATGTGGCATTTACACTATGCTTTTCAGCAAAGGTCCGATTGTAACTAAGCGCTGCCTCAAGATAGGTGGAAGAAAAGACATCCTTGCCACCACCCCTGAAATCCAGGTATTCTTTTCCTTCTGTTTCATTAAGCGCTGCCAGACTATAATTGCCAGTAGTTTTGTCATACCCGCCAATGGTATAATAAAAAGGCACATACTGCCTGCTTATATCAAAATAAGAACTTCGGGAAGTATTGAAAAGCGCCCGTCCCGACAGACCTTTCACAAGGAAATTAAAATCCTGCTTGAGCTCAAACTGCGCATCGATTCTCGAATTTGAGGATTCCTTGTACCCCCTAACCAGGTTTGCATAAGGGTTGAGATAAGAAGCGTCGGTGCCGTAATTACCAAACAAGATATGCCTCACATGCGAATGGGCTTCGTCGGGCTCATAAAATGCTGGAAATAATACCGGATTCGTACGCATAACCTGCCGATACACTTCTGCACCCCCACTTATCGGGCCGATATAATCGTCGAAGTTTCCTGAAAGGCGCACCATCACCTCGGTAGTTTTGGTCATGTTGATGCCAATATTTGAACGCAAAGAATACGTTTTCAGGTTCACATTGTTATTGAAATTATTTTGTCCATTCACTTTCAGCACACCGTGGTCCTGATTGAAGGTACCAGAGAGATAATAACTTGCAACCTTTCCCCCACCACTGGCGCTTAAGTTGGCTCGCTGATTCATGGTATAGTCCTTGAAAA
>DATCYD010000236.1:0-7092 GCA_036570465.1 Anseongella sp. | reverse complement strand
ATCATTTGACGTTACCCCATGCTTTTCCTTATCAACGCCTGTGAGAAGGCTGGCCCAGTTGCCGGCATCTCCGCTTATCTCATCGTCGCTGAGGGACACCCAGCTATAAATGGAATTTGGTAGCAGAGAAGTAATATGAGGAGCCTGAGCGTCCCGTACAGAAACGCCCCTGGCGCCGTCCACGATCAGGTAAAGTACCTTTGGATTTCCGTAAATTACGTTTATACTGTCGCTGTAATCCGTATCCGGCAGCACTTTCTCAAAACTCCCGTTGCACGCGGACAAGAGGGTCATCAGACCGATTGCCAGGCCGGAGAACCCCTGTACTGCATATTTTTTGATCATTTTCATATCATTAAATTAAAGGCCTGCCTACTCCAGTGTCACTCTTATAATATTATCTACTTCTTCATTGTTAAAGCGATAAAAGGCCCCGTAGAGCAGCAATGCACGCTTATCGTCTGCGGACCTGGTTTCCACAATATCTTCCAGGCCGGCGCCGCTGAAGGTCCCCGTGGCATTATAACCGGGCGCCAGCGATCCATCAGGGTTCAGCACCATAAATCCGTTTCGTGTAATCCCATCATATTTGGTGAAGAAACCGCTAACGACAATGAGTCCGTCATCAAGGATTTCCGCATAATCAGCATAACCGTTCTCCAGTACACGGGCCTGAAAAGCAGGATCCAGTGTACCGTCCTTATTCAGCACGGCAATACCTACAGCGGGAGAACCGTCAAAGGACTTGAATTTGCCGGTGATCACATACTTTTCAAGGTGCTCGTTATAGGTAGCAGAATGAATATAATAATTGGCACCCGAACCTGTTTTGAAGTCTTCATCAATAGTGCCGTCTTCGTTCAGGCGGGTAATATAGCCGACAGGCTGCCCGTCAAAAGTGCTAAAATTACCACTTACCAGCATCTTTCCCGCCAGTGTGCCTTCCTGATGCACATAGGTTTCGACATCTCCGTTTGCAGCCTGGAAGGTCTTATTACCGTCAAACCGATACGTTTTATCCAGACTGCCATCAGCATTCAGACGAATGATCTGCCGTGCTTCGATACTGTCAAGGATGATCGTATCTCTTGTCTCATACAAATTCGGTTCTTCGTAGCGTCTGCTAATGTAATAGCGAAAATTGCCAGTTACAATTAGCTTCCCGTCCTGCTCATATACCTCTTCAATATGACCGTCCGTACCCCCGTTGAACGCTGGAAAAAACTGAATGGTATCGGTTTGGTCAACCCTGCGGAAGGTATGAACACCCATGGTATCAATGGTTCCGTTGGTATTCAGGAAGGTGATATTACTGATATTCTGGGTTTGATCGCCGTAGCCGCTGAAACCACCTGTGATCACATATTTATTTCCAAAAGGCAGCAGGGAAGTCAAAAAGCCGTTTGCCCCCTTCCCGGTCCGGAAAGATGGGTCGTATGTTCCGTCCGGGAAAGTTCTAACGATACGGTTGAGCGGTCGCACGATGCCTTTATTATCGTAATTCGTAAAGCGGCCTAAAACAAAATGTTTCCCGTCGGGCATTGTTACCACACGCTTCACCTGGGCATTGGTGCCTGCCGTTGCCCGGAAAGTTGGATCCAATTGAATAAAGCCCTCCACTGTAAATTCTGGTCCGAAGACGATCACATCTTCCACCGCGACCGACGTAACGCCTGTACTGGCAAAATCCGGCACTTTGGCCTTTACACCGGTTTCGCTTACTTCCACGATTTCAGCAGGCTGACCATTGAACATGAAAACAAGTTTATCCTGGTATTCCAGCATGCCTGTTCCTTTGATGCTCACCACCGTTCCCGGATTGCCTGCAGCAGGCTGCGGCACCTGGGTTGGATCTATCTTAATTCCCAGCGGTTCCTTTCCCTGCTTATAAGGCTCTTCAAATACTTGTTCGTCCTTGCTGCAGCCGGGCCCGCTCAGGACAAGCAACAGGCCGCAAGCGATATAAACGTATTTCTTTATCATCATCAATATTATTTGGAGGCAGCTACATCATCAATAAATTCACCGTGATCAAAACCAAAAAGAGCCTTCTCCTTGGAAAGAGTATGCACTACGCCATTAATTGGTTTTATATCAGAAGAGGAGATCATGGTGGTGAACCAGTTTTCATTCGGCCGGGAAACATCCGGGATATAAGAAATCGATAGCTGCCGGTATCCTGCATATTTGACACCGTTCACGTCGTGATAAACAACCCCGATATTGAGTACGGTATTATTCAATGAATAATAATTTTCCCCGGGATATATCTGCCGCAAACCGAGATCTATCTGCGGGTAGTCCGCCAAAAAATTGCTCCCCCTGAACAGATGCCGCTCCAGGTACTTTTTCCAGATCAGCGAATCCACGTCGGCGAGTACTTTTATTGTATCTTTCCCAAGCTCATATAATTCATTATTGAGCGTTTCGTTTCGGCCAACATAACCAATCAGATCTTTCACTTCTGTATCACTGGGAGCAAAAAAAGTAACATCTCCGGTTTGAAAAACATCCTCCAGTCTGGCAAGATTGATCAGCTGCGCGATGGTATCGAATTCCACCGGCTTGGACTGCAGGTATTCAAGCATGCTGCCGTCAAAGTTAGGATCGGCCAGTCCGCCATCCCGGTAGTAATCGTCCTTTTCGCAGGAAGCCAGCCCTACAGCAAACCCCAGGGACAGGACGATAATTTTCGTGTATCTTTTTATGTTATTACTGCTCATATTTCCTCGCAATTAAAAGCCTTCGTTAAGCCAGTATTCATTCAGTACAATAAATGGATTATTGAACCTTGCATTGCCATTAAGCGGCCATGTCCAGGCGCCCCGGTTAAACTGGTCAAGGGTAAGCACATTATAGGTCCACTGGGCGCTCAGGATCCTGCGGGTACGCACCAGGTCAAAATAGTGGTGGCCCTCGCCGATCAGTTCCCGCGAGCGTTCCATGAAGATGAAATTCTTAAGATCGGACCCGCCGCCGCCGGAATAAGGAGTTGCCTCCGCCCTTGTACGAACCATATTCACCATTGCAATGGCTTCATCATCCCTGCCAAGTTCGGCAAGCGCTTCGGCGCGGAGCAGGATGGCCCCGGCATAGCGAAAGATGAGAAACGTATTATCCGGATTTCTGTCCTCTTCACCCGAAGCATATCGGTTGTGCGCATATTTCAGGATCATAAAGGTACCGTCATCAGCGTAAATATCTTCAAACCAAAGAGTCCGCCGGCTGTCTCCTTCATTGGAAGGGAATAATTTCATCATGTAAAGGGCCTTGTAATAGGCAAGACTTACCCGGTGATAGTATTCCGGCCGCTTAAAGGGATAGCGCAGGAAATGATCGGCAAAAGGTGAAAGAGCGGAATTCTGATCTCCGTAGTTAATGCTTCTGAAAAACTCGAATAAGCTTTCCACCGACCGGCCTTTTACCACCGTTGCCCATTCCGATAAAGGTACCAGGCTATGAGCTCCACTTTGAATCAGCTCCTGGCCAAGATTGGCTGTTTCTGTATAATAGGCGGTTTGGTTCGTTTCATCGAAACCGGCATTCCACATATTCATGTTCATCAGCAGCGCAACGGCTCCTCCCCTGCTGGCCCGCACGCCGCGCAGGGCCGGATCGGCATAGGTCCATGGCAGGTCATCTTTATGCGCTTTCATATCGGCGATGGATTTGTTTATCACCGATACCATGTCTTCTCTCGGAAGAGGTTCAGAGTGATAGGCGTCCGTATAATAAACAACATCTCCGTATAGTCGTACCATCCAGAAATAGGTAAAGGACCTGATAAAAACGCACTCAGCGATATAACGTTTGGTTTCTGCTTCTGACAATTCCTCAATTCCGTCTTCCAATGCTTTTATCAGGATGTTAGCTGACTGAATCACCTGATAATACACCCTCCAGTCTGTCACACGGATCAGGTTATACCAGTCCCATGGGGTTCCTGAAGAGATGGCCGAGATTAGATCATTCTCTCCCAGTACTTCCACAACCCGGCGGGCATTGTAATTATCGCCACCAGGAGCGGCCATGACTTCTCCGGCCCGGTACTCACCAACTGCCCCAATGAAATGAGTTTCATTGATCTTGGTAAAAAAGAGGCCGTACATTCCCGTAATATTACTTTCAACGTCCTGACGGTTTTTGAAAAAGTTATTACCCGTGAGTCTGTCAATAGGCTCCACATCCAGGAATTCTTTGCAGCCACTGAATCCCAGCACGGTGAAAAGCAGTAAACAGCTTATCAGTTTTTTCATTTCAAATCTGTTTTTTGAACCCATTATAATTCCAGGTTTAACCCAATATTGTAAGTTCGTGCCACCGGGTAGCCTCCCGAAGCATCCCGTCCCATACTTGTCACGTTTTCAGGGTTGGGTCCGGTATAGGGTGAAAAAGTGATCAGGTTATCAGTAGAGAAATAGATCCTGAGATTGGCCAGGCCTATTCTCCGTACCGTCTTTTTCGTAAACATATAGGAAAGGGTTAAATTATTTATCTTGAAATAGGAACCTTCTTCCGCCCACAGGGTCTGATCCAGCCGGAAAGGATTTATACGGGAGTAGCGGGAGTAAGCATAAGCATAAGGATAAGTGGCAATATCTCCCGGCTGTCGCCACATATCAATGTCTCCCAGGGGAACGACCGCTTTACTCCCAAATGGATTTCCCATGAGGCGGAACCTTTCGGCAAGTGCATTGTTCAGGATCGTCCGCTTCAGAGTAAAGGAAGCATATATATTTAAGCCAAATCCTTTATAGGAGAGTGTGGTGGAAACTCCTCCTGTTACCAGTGGCTGAGAGTTCCCGGACATTTCGTAATCGCGGGAGTCCAGTACATAATCCTGGTTAACATCCTTTAAAATAGGATCGCCGCCTTCAAAATAGGTTCCTCCGGTACGGTACCTGCGGCCGGTGGCCGGATCAACCGGAACATCTTCATCTGTTGCAAAAACACCCAGATTAGTACGCAGGTAGTTGGAAAGAGTATTGGAACCAACACGGAATAAGGTGTGCTGCTGAAACTCGCCGCCGTCAAATTTAATTGTTTGGTTATTAAACTCTTTTGGCAATGCGATAAGCACATCTTTATTAATGGCCCCGTTTACGGAAATATTCCAGCTCAGTTCGCTGCCAGGGGATAGTGGCCGGACGTTGAGGTATAACTCATACCCATAATTTGCAATGGCCGCATCGTTACTGTAGAATTTATTAAAACCGGTTGAATTTGTAAGGAACCTTTCCATTTCCAGGTTCTGCACTTCCTTATAGTATGCATCAAAAATGAGGTCGATCCGGTTATTTAAAAAGGCAGCATCAAAGCCAAAATTATATTGCTCTGTTGTTGTTGGCTTTAGAAAAGGGTTGGGAAGCTTGTCAAAGTCGATCAGGATGCCCGCGTTATTATTGTAATTCCCCGTAAGGTTATACTTGCCGTATAAGGCGTCAAGAGAACGGGATGGAACCACATTCTTTCCCCAGGTAAGACGCAGGGCGCCGCTTGAAAGCCAGTCACTGTTCTCAAACCAGTTTTCTTTGTAAAAATTCCATTTCAAGCCAATCGCCGGAAACTTCGAATAGGGATTCTCGCTACCACTTGCAGACGAGCCACTCATATGATAGGTAAAATCCAGAATGTATTTTTTCCTGAAATTATAGGAAATGGCGCCGGCGAAGGACGCCTCACGGGCATCCCTGAAATTTGTAAGGACACCGCCGCCCCTGGAAAAGTAACCATCAAAACCCCATGGGCCTTGCAGCTGGTCCTCTGGTGATCTTTCCTGACGAGTAACCCGATTCTGTGTTCCTCCTTTACGAAATTCATTGAAGATGTTCACGAAAATGCCATGATCATCATTGAAATCCTTACTATAGGTGATACTATTCCTGTTATAAAGCGTATAATCTCTTCCCGCGAAAGCATATACTTCGGCAAACTGCTGGTTGGCCGCAGCCGGCGTAAAGGTATCTTCCAGGTTGGATGTAAAATCGTAGCTGATGCTGGAGGCTATGTTCATGCCTTCGATAATCGAATATCGGACATCCAGGTTTGTACGCAGGTTCCTCGCGCTATTATCATTCGCCGTCTGCAGGGCCGAGATGACTCCGCTGCTAGCCTGGAAAAAGGAAGGGCCTGGCAATAGTGTGGAGCTTTGTCCGTTCTCGGCCACTCCCTTTTGCAGCAGACCTACGCCGTCTCCTTTTTTCTGTTTTCCAATGGAACCAAATATAGAACCGAAAAACCGCAGCTTATCGGTAGGCTTAAATTCCATATTCATGGTCAGGTTATAGCGGTCAAAGCCGGTATTCTTTATAATACCGTTTTCCGCATAATAACCAAGATTCGCTTTGTAATTGAATTTCGTATCCCCACCATCAATGGCCAGGTTGTGTGTTTGGTTGTAAGTAGTTTGATAAAAGATGCTCTGCCAGTCGGTTGAATTATTGTAAAAGGAATTCAAACTGTCAGCCAGGAAAGGGGTCCAGGAAATACGTTCCAGGTCATACGGAGTCAAAGTATTCTGACGTATTTGGTTAATTTTCAGTCTCCTTTCAGCATTTCCGCCTAAGGTTTCCCGAAGTTTAGGCGGTGTTTTTACAAAGAAATTGGTCCGGTACCGGATACGCGGAATTTTGGAGTTTCCTCTTTTGGTGGTAATGATGATTACCCCGTAAGCTGCCCTGGAACCATACAGGGAAGTTGCCTGGGCATCTTTCAGCACTTCAATACTGGCGATGTCTTCCTGGGGGATCATGGACAAAGGGCTGATACCCGGTCCCTGTTGCTGAAAACCAAATTCGGAGGCCTTATCGGCATCCATGGGAACCCCATCGATTACATATAGCGGAGAGGTCGGCTGCAGAAAGGATTCACTTCCCGACCCAGAAACGGCAAGGGTAGATAACCCTCTGATCTGAGTACTTCCCCTAAAGCCGGGAGCACCGGTATTTACTTGTATATTTAAACCGGGTACTTTCCCCTGAAGCAGAGACTCCACGTTGGCCACCGGCACGTCCTGGATCTCTTCCGCAGTGATCGTAAAGGAAGAGCCTGTTGTTTCTTCTTTAGAACGGGTTACATAGCCCCGTACAACCA
>DATCYD010000235.1:0-5952 GCA_036570465.1 Anseongella sp. | reverse complement strand
GTTAATTTTCAGTACCCGGGCCGGGCTGAAGTGCCTGTATTGCGGGAAGTTTCCTTTCAGGTGGCCGCAGGCGAGCGGGTAGCCCTGGTAGGCCCCAGTGGGGCGGGAAAATCCACCATCGCTTCCCTGGTACTCCGGTTTTACGAGCCATCGGACGGAACCATTCTCTTCGACGGCGCCCCCTCCACCGATTTCAGCCTCACTGCAATCCGTAGTCAGGTTGCCATCGTCCCTCAGGATGTGCTGCTTTTCGGCGGAAGCATTCTTGAGAATATTTCATACGGAAAAATCGGTGCCAGCCGGCAGGAGATCGAAGACGCGGCCCGCCGCGCCAATGCCCATGAATTCATTCATTCATTTCCGGAAGGCTATGAGACCATCGTGGGCGAGCGAGGCGTAAAACTTTCGGGCGGGCAACGTCAGCGCATTGCCATTGCCCGGGCTTTGTTAAAGAACCCGGCCATTCTGATCCTGGATGAAGCCACCAGTTCACTCGACTCCGAATCCGAACGCCTCGTCCAGGAAGCGCTGGAAGAGCTGATGAAAAACCGGACATCGATCATCATTGCTCACCGTCTCTCAACCATCCGGGAGGCAGACAAAATCATTGTTCTGGACAAGGGAAGTGTTAAAGAAAGCGGCCGTCATGAAGAACTCATGCTAAGAGACGGCCTCTACCGTTACCTGACAGGTCTTCAATTGGAATCAAGAGAATCTTAAACAAATGCGCTTATTGCTCCTTGCCGTTCTTTTTCTGGTTCCGGGACCACTTATGACACAGGGAACACCCGTGGGGGTAAAAATGGAACCCATTGTTATGAGCCCTGACGGCTCGCATTTTATTTACCAGCATTCAGGCAAACGATTCACCCCCTGGGGCTTCAATTACGACCACGATGCTGAAGGGCGCCTGCTGGAAGACTATTGGGAATCGGAATGGAAAACAGTAGAGTCGGATTTCAGGGAGATGCACGATATGGGCGCCAACGTTGTCCGTATTCATTTACAACTTGGGAAATTCATGAACGGGCCTCGGGAACCTAATAAACCAGCGCTGCGCCGGCTCTCCCGCTTACTGAAGGTGGCAGAAAAAACCGGCCTTTACCTGGATCTGACCGGCCTTGGGAATTATCATCGCCAGGACACTCCCGACTGGTACGCGTCACTGGAAGAACAAGAACGCTGGAACGTGCAGGCGGAATTCTGGACAGCGGTGGCTGGTGTCGGATCCGGCAGTCCGGCAATTTTCTGCTACGATCTGATGAACGAACCGCTCTGGCCCTCTAAAGACAAACAAACCGACTGGTTGGCCGGAGAACTGGGAGGCAAATTCTTCTGTCAGCGCATCACCCTGGACCTGAAAAACCGCGATGCCAGAAAAGTGGCCGCGGCCTGGGTAAATAAGTTAACAGACGCCATCCGGTCCGGCGACAAAAAGCACCTGATCACGCTCGGAGTCATCCCATGGGCATTGACCTTTCCCGGTGCCAAACCCACTTTTCATGCTGCCGATATTGGAAGAAACCTGGATTTTGTCAGCGTCCATTTTTATCCGGAAACCGGGAAAATTCCCGAGGCCGTGAAAGCGCTGAAAACTTATGATATTGGAAAGCCCCTGGTTATTGAAGAAATGTTCCCGTTAAAATCCACCATTGCCGGCCTGGATAGCTTTATCAACGCTTCCCGTGACATCGCCGAAGGCTATATTGGCTTTTACTGGGGTAAACCCGCTGAAGAATATGACTCCAATCAAATGGCGGGTATCTTTATCAGGGCATGGCTAAGGTATTTTGCCGAAAAAACACCGGAAATACTCCCGGACTAGTTGGTACCCTAATTAGTTTTAAGCTAATCAATAAAATGCGTCAGGATTCCCAGGTCCAGCTTCGGTTCAAACCAGGTGGATTTGGGCGGCATGACCATCCCGGCATCGGCAACCTCCATCAACTGATCGATGGAAGTCGGAAACAGAGTAAATAGTACAGAAGCTTTTCCGGCGTCCACCTCTCCGGCCAGCGTAACAGAAGAAGCTGTTCCGCCGGAAAAACGAAGACGTTCGTCCGTTCTGGGATCGTCAATTCCCAGCACCGGGCCCAGAATTCTTTCCTGCAACCGGGTTACATCCAGTTGCTCTACCGGATCGCTGCCCGTGCCAGTAAGGAGGCCATTTCCGGCGTCACTGCTGGCTTTGTAACCGCTGTTCCCCGCGCTTTCAACCGGGCTTAGCAGGTACCAATGGCCGGCCAGGTACATCCCGAAATGTCCTGCCTTAAGGACGGGAGAGTTTGCTCCCGGCCTCCACCCTGCAGTAGTTACAGGAAACCCTGTCTCAGGAGCTGCCGACACCGGTTCTATGATAAAATCTTTTGAAATCGCATCCATAAAGTCACCGGGGGTCAGGCCGTTCAGGTCGTTTACCAGGCGTTGAAAAGGCTTGATCTCCAGTGATCCGGCAGAGAAATAGATGGATGAAAAATAATTGTATTCTTCGTTGCCGCTGTGTTTGAAGTCAAATTTCCGACGTTCCACCCCGTAAGACGAAAGCGCCGCTGCCCGATGGTGCCCGTCGGCCAGGTATGAGGCTGGAAGATCCCCGAAATACCTGATCAGCAACCGGATATCACCAGCTTCCCTGACGGCGTGAAGGGTATGGATCTTCCCCCCCTTTTCAAAAGACAACAAGGGTGGATGCTCCAGAGATCGAGCAATTACCTCTTCGATTTCCGGATGAGAACGGTATGCGATCAGCACCGGATTGGCATCAATCCCGGTCTGGCGCAGGTAATCGGCAATGCCATTTTCCCGCTCAACCCTGGTGTATTCATGTTTTCGGATCGTATTATTCAGGTAGTCATCGAACAAGGTTACAGCCCAGACCCCTGTTTGCCGGGAAACAGGGGTCTCTACTGAATAAAGATAAAGGCAGGGATCCTGATCGCAAAGCAGGTAGCCGTTTTCCAGAAAAGTTTGCAGGTTCTCCCCTGCCTGGCGGTACACCAGCGCATCACGGGAGCCTTGCATAAACTCATTATCCGGGACCGGAGCCACCAGATGCAAAAAAGAACAGGGGTTCTTCTTCAGGTGAGTCACAACAGCTTCATCCAGAGGAAAATCAGGCGGGACCGTAATCACGCGATCTGCCCATTCTTTCGCCGGACGGATACCACAAAAAGCTTTAATACGAGGCATAAGGCTGGCCGGAACGCCGCCACGGCCGACGATTATTTATTAAAATGATCGATGATCAGATTAGCCAGTTCCACTCCAATCCGCTCCTGAGCTTCTCCCGTTGCCGCACCAATATGAGGTGAAAGGGATATGGCCGCATGACTCAATACCTTTTGCGATGGTGTCGGTTCACCCACAAACACATCCAACCCCGCAAAGGAGAGTTTTCCACTATCCAGTGCTTCCACCAGAGCATCTTCATCGATCACCCCGCCACGAGCGCAATGCACCAGGGCAGCGCCATCTTTCATCAGATCAAACTCCGCCTTGCCAATCGCCGGTTTTCCGTCAGCCTGTGCCGGCACGTGTACGGTTACAAAATCAGCTTGTTGTAAAAGCGATTCCTTACTGGCAGTTTTCACCCTCATTTTCACGACAGTATCATTTGCCAGATTAAGCGTTATCTCAGGATTGAATTCAAAAAGGTCATAAGCAATCACATCCATTCCCATCCCGAAAGCCACTTTGGCTACTTCCCGGCCGATACGTCCGAAGCCCAGTATCCCCAGGGTTCTGCCGTGCAATTCACGACCTTTCGCATATTTTTTCTTCAGGGCTCCAAAAGTTGTATGGCCTTCAGAAGGCATCCGGCGGTTGGCATCGTACAGAAAACGAACACCTCCCAGCAAATGGCCAAATACCAGTTCCGCTACCGACAGCGAAGAAGAAGCCGGTGTATTCACAACGGCAAGCCCTTTTCCCCGGGCATATTCCACATCAATATTATCCATTCCAACACCACCCCTGCCAATCAGTTTGATATTCGGACAAGCGTCAATAAGGTCTTTGCGAATCTTGGTAGCCGAGCGAACGGTTACGGCATCATATTCATTCAGACGGGAAGGTAATTCTTCCTGCGGAATGTTCTGAGTATCCACCTGGAACCCTGCTTTTTCAAGCATTTCCTTACCGGTGGCGTCGATGCCGTCATTTGCCAGAATTTTGATCATTTTTATACTTATTTGGAATTAATGGTATCAGCCTTTTTTGGTTTCAAACTCTTTCATCAGGTCAACCAGTACCTGAACGGTTTCCAGGGGCAAAGCATTATAAATGGAGGCCCTGAAACCTCCAACGCTCCGGTGCCCCTTGATGCCTACGCAACCGGCATCCTTTGTTATCTGCATGAATTCACCTTCAAGAGAGGCGTCTTCCATCACAAAGCACACGTTCATATTTGACCGGTCCTCAACGACGGCAGTTCCCTTGAACAGGGGATTGCGGTCTATTTCTTTATAAAGCAGGTCTGCCTTGGCCTGATTCCGTTTTTCAATTTCGGCAACTCCTCCAAGGGATTTGATCCAACGCAGGGTCAGCATGGAAACGTAAATGGAATATACAGGAGGCGTATTATACATGGAACCCGCTTCCGCATGGATCTTATAATTCAACATGGACGGAATGCTGCGCTCTACCTTGCCCATCATGTCCTCACGGATGACCACCAGGGTAGTTCCGGCCGGACCCATGTTCTTTTGCGCACCGGCATAGATCAGCCCAAACCGGCTGGCATCAATGCGCCGGCTGAACATGTCAGATGACATATCGCTCACCAGAGGGACCGGCGAAACGGGAAATTCTTTCAATTGGGTACCATAAATGGTATTATTGGAAGTCACGTGGAAATAAGCCGCGTTTTCAGGCAGGGTGTAATCTTTGGGAACATAGGTATAAGTGGATTCTTTCGAAGAGGCCACTACTTCTACGTTGCCGAAATAACGCGCTTCCTTAATCGCTTTGGATGCCCAGGCGCCGGTGTCCAGATAAGCGGCCGTCTTTCCTTCGTCCAGCAGGTTGTAAGGCACCATGGCGAACTGGTTACTTGCTCCGCCCTGAAGAAAAAGAACGGAATAACCTGCTTCCAACTCCAGCAATTCCCTGACCAGCTGTTGTGCTTCGTCCATCACCGCCTGAAAATCGGGCGAGCGATGCGAAATTTCAAGGATCGATAAACCGGAACTGTTAAAATCCGTAACGGCCCTGGCGGCTTCCTGAAGTACTTCCTGGGGGAGAATGCCGGGACCGGCTCCGAAGTTATATTTCATGATTTTTTGAGTGTTTTTATGGTTGCGGCAAATTTATCATTATTTTATGCTTCCAGCATATCTATCCGAATTTTTTTCATTTCAGCGATCGCTTCCTGCGGATCTTCAGCCGAAAAGATAGAATTTCCGGCCACCAGCACATCGGCCCCGGCCTTCAGAAGCGCAAGAGCGTTGTGCGAACTCACACCGCCATCCACTTCGATCTGAAAATCGGTGCCGGTTCTTTCCCGCATTTCCTTCAGTGTCCGGATTTTCCGGTAGGTATTTTCAATGAATTTCTGACCGCCGAAACCGGGATTAACCGACATAATAAGGACCAGATCCACTTCCGTCAGAATATCTTCCAGCACCTGCACAGAGGTATGAGGATTAATGGCCACACCGGCCCTCATCCCAAGTTCGTGAATGGCAGTTACGGTACGGTGCAAATGAGTGCAGGCTTCATAATGTACCGTTAACACCTTGGCTCCCACCCGTTTGAACTCCTCCAGATAACGCTCTGGATGAACAATCATCAGATGCACGTCCAGGGGCTTTCTCGCATAATGCTGCAGCGATGAAATAACCGGGAACCCAAAGGAAATATTAGGCACAAAGCTTCCATCCATCACATCCACATGGAACCAGTCGGCAGCGCTTTCATTAATCATTTTCACGTCTTCATACAGATGGGCAAAAT
>DATCYD010000234.1:0-4127 GCA_036570465.1 Anseongella sp. | reverse complement strand
CGATAGGTCCCCCCGTACAGGTCATTTGTCGCGATTACTTCATCACCGGGCGATAGCAGTTTTACAAGGCTGTCAATGGCTCCTAAACCGCTGCTAAAACAAAAGCCATGTTTCGCGTTCTCCAGGGCCGCAATGCTGTTTTGCAATTTGTCACGCGTAGGGTTTTGGGTACGGGAATATTCATATCCCTTGTGGTCTCCCGGAGCCGCTTGCACATAGGTTGAAGTCTGGTAAATGGGCGTCATGATCGCGCCGGTGGACGGGTCCGGAAACACACCCGCGTGAATAGCCTTTGTTCCGAATTTCATATTACTGTATTGTTTATCAGTGATCTCTCATTCAAAAGGACATGCCTTATTTGACCTCTTCCTGAGCGCTGAATTTATAGCCCAGTTGCTTATCTGTCTGATAACCGGAATTACCAAACTGCAGCTGCTTGTCCATCAGGCTGATGGCCTGAATATTTTCAAAATCAGGAGCCACCAGGTCAAATTCGATGCTGTGATTGATCGCCAACTCAACGATGTTGTCAATCAGGGGTTTATTCAAAATACTGTTGGTAAAATCTTCAAAAAGAAAACCAAACTGTCCCCGTCCTTCTATAAAGAAGTGGCGCTCCTTGTTCACAAAAATGCGCGCTACCAGATACCCGGTATCATTCACCCGGTTATACTTGATGGAATCAGCCAGGAAATTGTGGACATGGATTACGCCGCAATAGGCGCGGGAATTGTCTTCTTTCACATAGGCGTTTTTATGAATAAAATGCGCCGGATTCACATAAAACACATTCGTGTGCATTGAAAAAATCAGCACATCGCTTCCGAACTTCAGCATCGACTCAAAGGGATTTAGTTCCCTCAACTCCACTTCGACTTCTTCCAGTCCGGAAATGTCTTCCCTTAGTCTTCCGCTCAGCGTTTCCAGGGATTCCACCATCTCTTTGTAGATTTGATGAACTTCCTTATAAACGACCTGTTTCAGGGCGGCTCTCCCCTTCATATTATCCAGGATCGCCTGGTAGTTCTCGTCCCGGATTTGTTCCAGTTTTTTTTTATCTTCCTTCTTTGTCATATCGTTGGATTAATAGGCCTTTGCAAAAACAACCCGTTGCCCGGAAGGTTTCCCGGTAAGGATGCATTTCCCGTTTTCTTCCGGATTATCTAACGGAATACAACGGATGGTGGCTTTGGTTTTTTCCTTGATCTGTTGTTCGGTTTCAGGAGTTCCGTCCCAGTGAGCCATGATAAATCCTCCCTTTTCTTCAAGTAGCTGACAGAATTCGTCCCAGGTATCTGCCTGATGTGTATTTGCTTTTCTAAAGTCACTGGCCTTTCGGAAGATATTCTGTTGAATCTCATCCAGCAGTTCAACTACATACTGCGAAGCTCCTTCCATGGAAATCGTCATTTTTTCCCGGGTGTCGCGACGTGCAACCTCTACGGTGCCCTTTTCCAGATCGCGTGGGCCGATGGCCATACGTACGGGAATTCCTTTCAATTCATACTCGGCAAATTTAAAGCCGGGACGCTGTTTGTCGCTGTCATCGTATTTAACGCTGACACCGCGCTTTTTCAGATCGTTCATGATCTTTTCAACCACTTCACTGATAGCGTCCAGTTCTTCGGATTTCTTATAAATTGGCACGATCACCACTTGCAACGGAGCAATTTTGGGAGGCACTACGAGGCCATGATCATCCCCATGCGCCATGATCAAAGCGCCCATCAGACGGGTAGATACCCCCCAGGAGGTAGCCCATACATGGTCCAGCTTCCCGTCACGGTCGGTAAATTTCACATCAAACGCCTTGGCAAAATTTTGCCCCAGAAAATGAGATGTACCTGCCTGCAGCGCCTTTCCGTCCTGCATCAAGGCTTCAATGCAGTAGGTTTCCAGGGCCCCTGCAAACCGTTCATTGGGAGTCTTTACACCCTTCAATACTGGCAATGCCATCCAGTTCTCAGCGAAATCCGCATACACATCCAGCATTTTTTCAGCCTCCCTGACCGCTTCATCGCGTGTGGCGTGGGCCGTATGACCTTCCTGCCACAGAAATTCCGCGGTCCGCAGAAACAACCTGGTTCTCATCTCCCAACGCACCACATTGGCCCATTGGTTTACCAGCACCGGCAAATCACGGTACGACTGGATCCATCCACGGTACGTATTCCAGATGATGGTTTCCGATGTAGGGCGGACAATCAGCTCTTCCTCCAGTTTAGCATCGGGGTCAACAATGATGCCATCCTCACTGTCTTTCAACCGGTAATGAGTCACCACTGCGCATTCCTTAGCAAAGCCTTCCACATGCGAGGCTTCCTTTGCAAAAAAGGATTTGGGAATAAAAAGAGGGAAATATGCATTGGAATGGCCGGTATCTTTAAACATCTGGTCCAGCGCTCCCTGCATCTTTTCCCAGATGGAATAGCCGTATGGCTTGATCACCATGCATCCCCGTACTGCGGAATGCTCAGCCAGCCCGGCTTCCCGGGTCAGGTCATTATACCACTGAGAGTAGTCTTCTTCCTTGCTCGTTAAAACATTTGCCATAAATAAGCGCTGTAAATTGTGGTTTTGTATGAAAATTGTTATATTTAATCTTATTCGAAAACGGAAACAAATTTATAAATTTAACCGTTCTTACATCAGATATAGTTGAGTTATGAAAAAGTTAGTTTACATAACAGCAATCGGTTCCCTGATTCTTGGCTCTTGTGCTGCACCAAAATTAGCCAAAGAATCGGTGGATGACGATTTTTATGCCAAAGAATATATTCCGGAGGAAACATATGCGGCGGAAGAAGCGTCCGCGGATGATGAATACACCTATCGGAGAAGCTATGACGACGGATACGATGATGGTTACAACGATGGATATGGCAATAGTTATACCAGCCGTTTGAGAAGATTCCATTCGCCGTTTTACGGCTTTAGCTATTTTGATTATTACGATCCGTTCTATTACGATCCCTGGATCCGTCCTGGTTTCGGAATGGGCCTCAGCCTTGGATGGGGTGGTTACTATGGCTACCGGCCATGGGGATACTACAGCTATTCCCCCTATTCCTATTCCCCTTATTATTACAGCACGCCGTATTGGGGATATAATTACGCCTCCTACGGAGGTATCTGGGGAGGCGGGTATCACCCGGGCTATTATTACAGCAGGCCTGTTTACCGGCCGTCAAATGACTCCTATAATCGTCCGCGTCCCCGTGTGGGCTCGGTCAACAACGGAAATTATAGTCGTCCACGGCCTGGCACTACCAACAGGACCGGAAACGTCAGTGAACGCCCTTCCTCCAGGCCGCGGCAATCAACAGCCCCTGCCAGGAGACCTTCCTCCACCGAACGTCAGCCCGCTGCACGTCCCCGTTCCACTGAACGGCCCCGTACCGAACGGGCTGCTCCAAGGAAGGAGGCACCAAGACCACAAGCAAGGCCCAGGACACAAAGCCGTCCTTCCTATTCGCCTCCTACCAGAAGTAGTTCACCGCGTTCTTCAGGAAGTTCAAGGGGTTCTGGCAGCAGTTCACGCCCGCGTCCCAGGTAAACGGCTGTAATTCGACATCTAAGGACCCGAAAGGATGATGGAAACGTCAAAGGTTTATCCCTTTCGGGTTTTTTATTGAGTGAACGATCTTCAACAATACACATGGACTTGAAAATACATATCAAAACACTGGCAATCCTTTCCCTGTCATTTCTATCGTTTCCCGTTCTGGCTCAGAATTATGAAGATGATGCGTTGAAATTCTCCGAGTCGGAACTTATCGGAACAGCGCGTATCAAGGCCATTGGGGGAGCCCAGGTAGCGTTAGGCGGTGATTTGGGCACATTTGGAATCAACCCCGCCGGAATTGCCTTTTACCGCAGTTCCGATCTGGGCATCTCCTTTAACTTTCAAAATACCTCCAATAAAGCCACTTATCTCGGAAATAATACTGACGACCCGTATAGTAAATTTACGGTGCCCCAGTTTGGCATGGTAATCGCCAACGCCGACTCGGAAAACGATGGTAGTTTCAACGGCCGTTGGAATAATTTCGCGTTTGGGATCAGCTATCTCAGAACGAACGACTATAACAACAAATATTCTTACCAGGGATTTAACGAAAACAGCT
>DATCYD010000233.1:0-14035 GCA_036570465.1 Anseongella sp. | reverse complement strand
CTTATCTTTAAACGAGGTACAGCGTTCCAGCTCGCCCAGATAGGAAATCATGTTCAGGTACAGGTATAATTCAGTGACTTCCGGTACAGCCGACTGTACGTAAATAACTGCTTTTTCCGGGTCGATCCCCGCAGCAAGGTATTCCACCAGCACATTTTTAACATGTTCATGCAGGTTTCCCGGCGTAGGATGGGTAGTGAGTGAGTGCAGATCCGCAATGAAAAAATAGCAGGCATGCGTCTCCTGCATCCGGACAAAATTCTTTACTGCTCCCAGGTAATTTCCAAGATGCAGGTTTCCTGTTGAGCGAATCCCGCTTACGACAATTTCCATGGGGCCGAAAGTAAGAAAAAATCTCTTATTTTGGCCACATGAAAGGTCTTGCAGCTAAGCTGCACCGGTTGTGGCTTCAGTTTGTGCTCCTTGTGGTGTATATGATCCACCTTCCCTTTTTTTTGGTGTTATCCCGTAGTCCGCGCCTGTATGGATTGCTGAACTTTACCAGAAAAAGTTGTTCAGCCGGCTTTATGATGCTATCGGGGATATTTTTTGATATCCGGTACGAGAAAAAACTGGATTCCCGGGCTGCCTATGTGTTTTGCCCTAATCATACATCCTACCTGGATATTCCCCTGATGTGTTTAGTGGCTCACGGTACTTTTCATTTCATGGGGAAGGAGGAGCTGGTCCGGAATCCGCTTTTCCGGCTGTTTTTCAGGACGATTGATATTTCTGTGAACCGGGACAGCAAATTATCCGGCTACAGGGCCCTGCGCCGTGCAAGTGAGAATCTCCGCCATGGGATGAGTTTAGTGCTTTTCCCCGAGGGAACTATTTCCGATGCTCCACCCCGAATGCTTCCTTTTAAGAACGGGGCTTTTCGACTGGCCATTGAAAGCGGTGTCCCGGTGGTACCTGTGTCCTTGCTGAATACCTGGGATATACTCTATGATAAAGGACAGGAATTTGGTTCCCGGCCGGGAATTATTCGTATTTTTGTTCATAAACCCGTGCCGGTTGCCGGATTGACCCTCAGCGATGAAGATATGCTGCGGGATCAGATTTCAGCAATCATGCACGCAAAACTTTCGGAAAATGCGCGTAAGCAAAGAAACCGTTGAAAAAATGGCCCGTCTGGCCCGGCTGGAAGTAGGGGACATAGAGAAGATGCAAGCCGATATGAGTAAAATCCTGGACTTTATGGATAAACTGAACGAGCTTGATACCAGTGATGTAAAGCCACTGGTTTATATGAACGAAGCAGTCAATGTTTGGCGGCCTGATAATATTGGCGAAACGTTGACCAGGGAAGCCGCTCTGAAAAACGCACCTGCAACCGATGGGGCCTTTTTCCGGGTGCCCAAGGTGATTGACCTGTAAGCCCTGTGTAATTTTTTTTATACATCTCCTTACCCCGGGTTAAAATTCATTAGATTTGACTATGGAGAAACCACTTATCTCTCTGAATGATATCGGAAAAAAATATCGGATCGGAACCGAAGTAATTCACGCCCTGCGTTCAGTGACCCTTAATATTCGTAAAGGCGAGTTTGTTGCTTTGATGGGGCCTTCGGGTTCCGGGAAATCTACCCTGATGAATATTCTGGGTTGCCTTGATACGCCTACCAAGGGATCCTACATCCTGAATGGGATTGATGTCAGCCGCATGAGTGACAATCAGCTTGCCGAAGTTCGGAATAAAGAGATCGGCTTTGTGTTCCAGACCTTTAACCTGCTTCCACGTTCAACGGCCCTGGACAATGTTGCCCTGCCGCTGGTATATGCCGGAATGCATAAGACCGAACGGGAAGCGAGGGCTTCGGGTGTATTGGAGCATGTTGGCCTGGCAGATCGGGTAAAGCATAAGCCAAATGAATTGTCCGGCGGACAGCGGCAGCGTGTTGCTGTGGCCAGGGCATTGGTGAACCATCCTTCTATTATCCTTGCCGACGAACCCACCGGAAACCTGGATACCAAAACATCGGTAGAGATCATGGGGCTTATTGAGGATATTCACCGGAGGGGTAATACCATTGTACTGGTTACTCACGAAGAGGACATCGCCCAACATGCTCACCGGATTATCCGGGTTCGCGACGGAGAAGTGGAAAATGATTATGCCAATGAAAACATCCGGTCGGTATCTGCTGTTATTGAAAGCTGATAAAGATTTATTACCGGCGAATGAAGATCTATACAAAAAAAGGAGATCGCGGTGAGACCTCGCAGATCGGCGGGACAAGGGTGCCTAAACATCACCTTCGGATAGAAAGTTACGGGACTATTGACGAGCTGAATTCCTGGATAGGGCTTTTGCGTGATCAACCTGTGGACCGGCAGCATAAAGAGATATTGAAGGATATTCAGGAAACGTTATTCGTTATTGGATCTCAGCTTGCCGCCGACCCGGAACACTCCAACATGAAGCTTCCTGAAATGCAAGAGGAGGCGGTTGCTTTGTTGGAACGGGAAATTGATCGCATGCAAGATGCGCTTCCAACGTTAAAACATTTCATTCTTCCGGGAGGGCATCCCATTGTGTCATTTTGCCAGGTAACCCGTTGTGTTTGCCGCCGCGCCGAAAGGTTGGTGGTGCAAGTGACAATTGGGGAAACCAATAATGAATTGATAGTCAAGTATATGAATAGGCTTTCGGATTATCTGTTCGTGCTGGGAAGAAGCCTGGCGATAGATTTGAAGGCAACGGAATACAAGTGGATACCGCGAGGTTGAATCGATGAAAAATAGCTGAAAAATTTCAATATTTTTTGTTATATATTTGCGGAAATTTTCAGAAGGCTCAATTTAAATTGTTTTAGTATATGTATTGGACACTTGAACTGGCTTCCCATCTGGAAGACGCCCCATGGCCGGCTACCAAAGATGAGCTGATCGATTACGGTATTCGGTCAGGTGCCCCTGTGGAGGTGATTGAAAACCTGCAGGCACTGGAAGATGACGGCGAGCCATACGAAAGCATTGAAGAAATCTGGCCGGATTATCCAACCAAGGACGATTTCTTCTTTAATGAAGACGAATACTGAAAGAATCCCGCCCCGAGCGGGATTTTTTATTATCAAGTTGTTGAAAGCAACACCTCGGCGATAGCCAGGTCACTGGGGTAGGTAATCTTGATATTGGATGTTTCACCATGGATCAGGTGGATGGAAGTTCCGGTGCGCTCCACCACTGAAGCATCGTCTGTGAACTCATTTCGGAATGGCTGCTGATAAGCCCGCTTCAGCAAGGAACTTCCGAAGCATTGAGGAGTTTGTACCAGGTAATAGTCATCTCTGCTGAGGCTTCTGGAATCATCCAGGCTTCCTTTGCGCAGCGATTCCCTGCAAGGCACTGCGGGGACTGCGTTGCCCAGCTTTTCGGCTTGTTCAAAGCAATTTATGATCAGCCTTTCTGAAACGATCGGCCGCACGGCATCGTGTACAGCCACAATTCCCTTTTTTGTGACAAGTTTCAAGCCTCTGGCCACCGAGTCAAAGCGTGTAATGCCGCCGTTGACCAACCGATGGGGGACCTTAAAATCATGTTGTGTGCAAAGCGTTTCCCAATGCGCGTGAAAATGTACGTTCAGCACCAGGATGATCTCAGGAGATACACTTTCGTGAAAACGACGGAGGGTATGCATCAGCACAGGTAGCCCCTTTAGTTCTATAAACTGCTTGGGAAGCGCTGAACCCATCCGTTCGCCTTTGCCGGCAGCTACTATGACGGCATACCGGTTCATCAGACAATTAGCATAGCGTCCCCGTAACTGTAAAAGCGGTATTTTTCTTTTACAGCGATAGTATATGCTTCCATGATCAGATCGTATCCTCCAAATGCAGCCACCATCATCAGCAAAGTGGATTCCGGGGTGTGGAAGTTGGTGATCATCGTATTGGCTATGCTGAACTCGTAAGGAGGAAAAATGAATTTGCTGGTCCAGTCATCTGCTGGTTTTAGCTGTTTTCCTGCTGAAACGGCTGATTCAATGGCCCGCATGGACGTAGTGCCTACTGCGCATATCCGGCGTTTGGCCACCAGGGCTTCATTAACCAGTTGCGCGTCCCGGGGTGTGATAACGAAGTGCTCTGAGTCCATCTTATGCTTGGTCAGATCTTCTACCTCCACCTGGCGGAAGGTTCCAAGCCCTACGTGCAAGGTGATTTCGGCAAAGTCCACGCCTTTGAGTTCGAGTCGCTTCATCAGTTCCCGGCTGAAATGCAATCCGGCGGTCGGTGCGGCAACTGCTCCCTCGTGTTTGGCATAAATTGTCTGATAACGGTCCTTGTCTTCGGGCGTTGGTTTCCTTTTGATGTATTTAGGAAGAGGGGTTTCGCCCAGTATTTCAATGGCATCCCGGAACTCTTCATCCGATCCATCGAACAGAAAACGGATGGTACGGCCGCGTGAAGTAGTATTGTCCACTACTTCGGCCACCAACAGGTCGTTTTCTCCAAAATACAGCTTATTGCCTACGCGTATTTTTCGGGCAGGATCAACCAGCACGTCCCACAGCCGCATTTCGCGGTTGAGTTCACGCAGCAGAAAGACTTCTATTTTTGCAGCCGTTTTTTCCTTGGTCCCATACAGGCGGGCAGGAAAGACCTTTGTATTGTTAAGCACCAGGACATCCTTTTCGTCAAAATAATCAATGACGTCTCTAAATACCTTATGCTCTATCTTCCCGGAATCTTTGTGCACAACCATCAACCTGGACTCATCCCGATGTCCAGCAGGGCTATGGGCAATCAACGATTCCGGAAGCCTAAAGCCAAATTGTGATAATTTCATTTTCAATTGTATTGTATTTGTCGAAAAGTGCGCAAATCTATGCATTTTTTTATGGGAATCATAAAGTACGCCGCGACATAAATTTTATGTACCTTTGACTTAAAGCATTTGCAATGTTATTTCTTCGATTGATCAAAGAAAGTATTCTCTTTGCCCTGGAAGCGCTGCGGGTGAATAAGCTACGTACTGTTTTGTCATTGCTGGGTGTTACAATCGGCATATTTCTGATCATTAGTGTTTTTACGGTAGTGGATACCATGGAATCCAAAATTCGTTCCAGTGTCGAGAAACTGGGAGACAATGTGGTTTATGTTCAGAAATGGCCATGGGGAGGATTTGGAGATTACCCCTGGTGGGATTATTTTCAGCGTCCGGTTCCCACGTCAGAAGAATATGAGAAACTTTCCGAACGACTTCAAACCGCTGAGGCGGTTACCTTTAACGTGGGGGTTGATGGCAAGGTGCTTGAATTCGGGACCAATACGGTTGAAGGGGTCGATGTCATCGGAACCACCTTTGAATTCAACAAGGTCAGAGAACTGGAGTACAGTGCAGGACGCTATTTCACCAACATGGAGATGGACAAGGGCAGCAACGTGACCATCCTGGGCGCTACCGTGGCAGAAGGCTTGTTCGGCAGTGTGGATCCCATTGGAAAGGAAATAAAAGCCGCCGGCAGGCGTGTGACTGTCATCGGAACCCTCAAAAAGGAGGGGGATGACATGTTTGGGAATTCCACCGACGAATGGGTGATCGTGCCCCTGAATTTTGCGCGTAATATGGTGAATATCCGGAGCGAAAGCAGCAACCCCGATATCTGGGTGCGGGGGAAAGACGGAGTTCAGGCAGCTGAAGTGGAAGCGGAGCTTCGCGGGGTCATGCGTTCAATCAGAAAGCTTTCTCCGGCTGAAATTGATAATTTTGCCCTTAACCGAAACGATATCGTAGCTCAGCAGTTCCAATCCCTTTTTGGGATTGTGAACCTGGCTGGCTGGATCATTGGCCTGTTCTCTATTCTGGTGGGTGGCTTTGGTATTGCCAATATTATGTTTGTGTCTGTCAAGGAGCGTACCAATATCATTGGTATTCAGAAATCACTGGGCGCGAAGAATTATTTTGTCCTTTCCCAGTTCCTGGTGGAATCCATTGCGCTTTGCCTGATTGGGGGGGGCATTGGTTTATTCCTTGTCTTTCTGTTGACTTTGATCTTTTCCACCTTTACAGGTTTTGCGCTAACCTTAACCATGGGAAACATTACACTCGGACTCATGATCTCGATCATTATTGGACTGGTTGCCGGTTACTGGCCGGCCTACAGCGCTGCCCGTCTTGACCCCGTGGACGCGATACGATCAGGTTTTTAAGGAACTTAACACCAGTGCTGCCCGGGCGTTAAGAAATTTGCTCAAGAACATTCCGGATGCGTCCAATGGCTTCTGCCAGGACCTCTTCAGAAGTGGCGTAAGACAAACGGATGCATTTAGCTGCACCAAAGGCTTCACCGGTTACGACCGCCACATGAGCTTCCTTCAGGAGCAGCATGGCCAGGTCGCTTGCGTTTCCGATAGGATCACCCTTGTATTTTTTGCCGAAGAATGAACTCACATCCGGGAAGAAATAAAAAGCGCCTTCCGGCATGTTCAGTTTTAACCCGTCAATCTCACTGAGAAGATCATAAACCAGTTCGCGCCTTTTCTTAAAGGCATCGATCATGGTTTGGTCCGGCCCTGCTGTAATGGCATCCACCGCGGCTTTTTGAGCAATGGAGCAGGTTCCCGAGGTAACCTGACCCTGGATCTTGTCGCAGGCCTGTGCAATGCTTTTGGGAGCCGCCAGGTAGCCGATGCGCCATCCGGTCATGGCGTAGCCCTTGGAACAGCCATTGATCACCGCAGTACGTTCCTGCAGATCGCCGAACTGTGCAATACTTTCATGTTTTCCTATAAAATTAATGTATTCGTAGATTTCGTCAGACATGATGAATACATGCGGGTGACGGGCAAATACTTCTGCCAGCGCAGCCAGCTCATCCTTGCTGTAAACACTTCCCGTAGGATTACAGGGCGAAGAGTACATAAAGAGCTTGGTTTTGGGCGAAATGGCTGCTTCCAACTGTTCGGGGGTGATCTTGAAATCGTTTTCTACCCCAGCTTCCACGAAAACGCATTCCCCTTCAACCAGTTTTACAATCTCACTATAAGAAACCCAGTAAGGAGCGGGAATGATTACTTCGTCGCCCGGATTTACCAGGGAGATCACCAGATTGGCAATGGACTGTTTGGCACCAGTGCTGACCACAATCTGGTCAGCTGAGTAGTTGAGTCCGTTATCGCTGCTTAGCTTGGAAACAATGGCCTGACGCAGGTCTGCGTACCCGGGAACAGGCGTATAAAAGGTAAAGCCATCTTCCATAGCCTTGCCAGCCGCTTCCTTGATGTGTTGCGCAGTACCAAAATCAGGCTCGCCCAGGCTAAGGCTGATCACCTTGTGCCCTTCAGCTGCCAGTTCCCTTGCTTTTTTTGCCATTTGAATCGTAGCCGATTCACTTACCTTGTTGATCCGTTCTGATAAGAAGTTGCTCATTTTTTGTATTAGCTTGAGGCGCAAATATAGGCAAACACTGACTAAATTTATGTATCTTGCTGATACCTCTTAAAATGTAAATGAAGATGATGAAAACAGTAAACAAGACAATCCGGACCGCTTTGCCGGTGGCATTTTGCCTGGCGCTGATCGCTTCCTGTAACAATCCAAATCGCCAAAGCGATCAGGATACGGCTGGCGGGGAAGATTCAACCGCTGTAGAACCTTCCCTGACGCAGATCTGGAAAACCGATTCTGTCTTTACCGGTTCTGAATCCACCCTATACGATCCGGAGAATAATATTATTTATGTTTCCTGTGGCAATACAGACCCCGGAGCAAAGGATGGTGACGGCTTTATAGCGCGGTTGAACCCGGATGGATCCACTGCCGGTCTGAAATGGGTAGAAGGCCTGCATGCGCCCAAAGGGATGGCTCTGCTGGATGGGAAGCTGTATGTAACCGATGTGGATGCGGTGAAGATCATTGACGTGGCCGGCGCTTCAATTGAAAAAACCATTCCCGTGGAAGGAGCGCAGTTTCTGAATGACCTGGCTACCGATGGGACCCTGGCTTATTTTTCCGATTCCCGTTCAGGCGTTATCTACTCCCTGGATCTGGAAGGAACCGTGACACCAATCATCGAAAACGCGATGGGCGTCAATGGATTGGAATGCGCCCGCGGAAAACTCTACAGCCTGGATAAGGAGGGGCTGAAAGTCTATGAAGGAGCCGGTTACACACCTACGCTGATCAATTCAACAGTGACCGGAGGCGATGGGCTGGTAATTCTGGATGACAGCACGTTTGTTGCCAGCCGCTGGTCGGGTGAAGTTTACCTGGTCAACGGGAGCGAAGCCACCTTATTGCTGGATACCAAAGCCGAAAAATCCAATACAGCTGACATTGGCTACATTCAGGATGAGCAGTTGGTGACCGTGCCCACCTTTATGAAAAATGAGGTGGCGGCTTATAAGCTGGAAGGTGTTAAATAACTTTTTGTTGCTTCATAATGGCTGCAAAAAGCCGGTAGGAGCGTAACCTGGCCTGGTGGTCATATAAGGTAGAGGAAACGATCACTTCGTTAACACCGGTTTGCGCCAGAAAATCGCCGATCGACTGGCGAAGTCTTTCCGGTCCGCCAATGAACGAAACGGACAGCATCTGATGAACAGCTTCCCGTTCCATATCCGTCCATATATCATCGATATTCTCTACCGGCGGTTGCAACGGACGGCGGGATCCGGTGACAATCCCCCGGAACATCAGCTTCATGGAACTGGACAGGAATTCTGCTTCCTCATTCGTAGGGGCGGCCACGACATTGATACACGACATCACATAGGGTTCCTGAAGGTATTCCGAAGGCTTGAAGTTCTCCCGGTAAAGCTGAATGGCGCGTAAAAATTCCCGCGGAGCGAAATGGCTTGCAAAGGCATAGGGCAACCCGTAATCTGCTGCCAGTAAAGCGCTGAAGGTGCTGGAACCAAGTATCCAGATAGGGATTTGAGTGCCCTCGCCTGGAAACGCCCTCACACGGGCCGAACTATTGTCATCCGAAAGGTAGGTCTGTAGTTCACGGATATCAGCGGGGAAACTGTCGGAGGCATGGAAGCGTTCGCGCCGGATGGCCAGTGCGGTAGCCTGGTCGGTACCGGGCGCCCGCCCAAGTCCCAGATCGATGCGTCCGGGGTACAGCGTTGCCAGTGTGCCAAATTGCTCAGCGATCACCAACGGCGTGTGATTGGGAAGCATAATTCCTCCCGACCCCACCCGGATAGACGAAGTGCCGCCTGCGATATAACCCAACAACACAGAGGTAGCAGAACTGGCTACATTGGCCATGTTATGGTGCTCTGCCATCCAAAAACGTTTATAACCAACCTGTTCTGCTTCACGAGCAAGATCCAGGCTATGCCGGAATGCATCGGCAGGAGTACTGCCTTCGGTAACCACGGCCAGGTCAAGAACAGAAAAGGGGATCAATGCTGATTGTTGGTGCTCCATTTATTGATTACTTTAGTATTCCTATTACTACGATTTTAAAGGATGAATGTTTGTGTTCATAAAACCTTATCTTAGCCTTAAGAACTGTTGAACCGAATTAAAATGAAAATATATCGTGTACTATTGGCCACCCTGTTCGTTTCCCTGTCGGGTGGAAATATTATAGCGCAAAATGCAACCATTTCGCTTTTTGACGGAAGCACGCTCAATGGATGGGAAGTAGTTGATCCGGCCGATGCCGCCTTCTGGACAGTGAAAGAAGGGATCATCACCGGGGGCGACGGTCATACAAAGATCCCTAAAAACACCTATATCCGAACCGTTGCGGAATATAAGGATTTCGAGTTCCGCTGCCTGTTCCGGCTTAGCGGCGATGAATCTACCGGGATGATCAACAGCGGAATCCAATACCGTTCCAAAGACTCCGGCGCCGACATCATTGGCTACCAGGCAGATATCGGCAATGGCTTCTGGGGTGATATTTACGATGAACACCGTCGGGGAAAGCTGGTAGGAGGTGATGTTGAAGCCTTGAAATTCCTTCTGAAGGAAGACGGCTGGAATAGCTATATCGTACGAGTCAAAGGAGATGTTCACGAACTCTACATCAACGGCATCAAGGCCTGCGATTACATTGAAAAAGATCCCGGCATTCCGGACAAGGGCGTCATCGCTGTTCAGCTTCACGGAGGAGGAGCGGCAAAGATTGAACTCCTGAATCCGACGATCACTGAATTGTAAATTAAAGCATACGGCTGCTCATTTCTCTGGGAGCACCTCCGGAAGCTTTTGTGACTGTACAAATTGTACGGTCTTTTCTACAAGCAAGTCTTTTCGGGTTTCGCTGATATTGTTGAATCCATGATCACCCTTATGGACAATGATCAGTTCAGTTGGAACACCACCAGCCACGAGCCGGCGATGGAGTTCTCTGGATTGTTCAAGCGGTACCACATTGTCTTTCGTGCCATGAAATATGAAGGTAGGTATCGCGGTACTTAGGTACTGCAAGGGCGAATATGGTCGCAGTGTTTCAATCACCTTTTCTTTGTCCGCATCAATCTGATACCCCGTCAGCGCGAAAATGAGCCGTTCCCGTACTGCTAGCAACTTTTTTCCGAGAACAACCCGGGCGATGAACAAAGAAAGGCCGTTAACCTCTGTACGCAGCAGTTTGTTCAATGCTGTCGGCCCAAAATAGTCGATCACGTAATTCACCTTTGATGACCATGGCGCCAGTTCAGGGGCTCCTGTCCAAAGCGAATCATTCGTATATGCCGTTAACAAGGCCAGGTGCCCGCCGGCGGAACCACCCCATAAACCGATATTGGCGGTATCCAAATTATAGACCGCCGCATGGGCCTTTACCCACCGGACAGCGTCTTTACAATCGGCGATAGGTAATGGAAGATGTTTAGTCTTATTTAACAATGTATAATCGATACTTACCACAGCAATCCCTTTTCCGATCAACCCCGCCCGTAGCTTCCGCATAAAATCAATGGTTTCAAGGGTCCGTTCCCCTTCAACCCAAGCCCCGCCATGAATAATGATTACAACCGGAAATGGATTTTGGGCTTGCGTGTTCCTGGGTAAAAATGCATCCAACATGAGGGAATCACCCTCAGATACCTTATAAAAGATATCCATATAGGGCGTTGCTTCCTGTGCGCTTGCCTTAGAGCAGCACGAAATAAAGCAATAACACAGTAATAAATAAAGTGACTGCATCCTTTTCATGGCTGAAAATTACTAAATTTGACTTACGACTCGCTTGAAGATCTTGAAAAATATGATCATCGCGGTATTTAGGTGAACTCAATGGCTTGTGTGAGTCTTTACCCGATCCTAGTCTATTAATCAATACAATTGTTCTTCAGGAAAGTAAGGACACTTCGGCAATTGAGAATATTGTTACTACTCAAGACGAGCTATACAAGGCTGCCTTATACCTTTCACAACAGAAATTACTAAAACAACCGGTATTGTATCTTAGTTCGTATGTGGTAAAATATAAAACAGAATATTACCAATTGCTTAAAGGTGTTACAGAAAACGGAAATTGGAATGACTGGGTGATGTTTATGCTTACCGCTGTGACAGAGACCGCACAATTAACAACAAGGACGATTCGTGCAATGCTAATACTAAGGGAAGAAATGGATGCAGTCATGAAAGAGATATTGGGCACATCATTCAACTATGATTTATTGAAACTCCTGTTTACAATGCCTTATCTTAAAATAGAACTTTTAGAAAGGACGCAGTTGGCCCATCGCCAGACAGCAGCATCATGGCTAAAAAAATTGGCAGCTGGTAATATACTTTCTCCTCAAAAAATGGGTAGATCTACCATCAGTGCATATATGCCAGAATATCAATAAATTACATGGCAAAAAAAAGGGACAAATCTGTTGTTTTCAGATTTGTCCCAGGAGGTGATCCCGCTGGGGCTCGAACCCAGGACCCACGCCTTAAAAGGGCGTTGCTCTACCAGCTGAGCTACGGAATCATTAAAACAGCCCTCTGTTGGTGAAGGACTCCCTTTTTATCGGGGATTGCAAAGGTACGATCTTCAGATTATTTTACCAACAGATTTTTGGGATTGTTTTCAGGCGGTGTGTGTGACTTCCTGTGACTCAGGGAAAATATACCGGTAAGTACGGTGTTTTTTTCCAAGGGTGCCGCCGGTGGCGGTATGCAGAGCTTGCATTTTTGTGTTGAAATCGCCTACCCAGGAGAGTTCAGCTTCGACGTATTTCCCGGCTGGGATGGTATAATCCTGGAGTTTTTTGACGAATACAGATTCGAGGCCGTGGTTCTGGAATTTTTGTTTCACGCCCAGGACAATGATGCGGATGCGGTCCATAGTGCCGCTCCATCTATGGTAGAGGAACCGGAGCTTTTCAACCGGACCTAGTTTGCCGTTAAACTTTTTGATGATCTGATTGACATCGGGCAAGCAGATGATGAACGCGGCGGGCTCATCCTTGACGCTGGCAAACCAGATCAGGTTTGGATCCATGATGGACTTCATTTCATGAAACTGGTCATAGATGGTTTCTTTGGTAATGGGAGAAAAGGTATCGAAATGTTGCCAGGCATCGTTGTAAATCTCCCGGATATCATTGATATGCTGATCGACTTTTTGGGGATTGAAACGTTCAAAGTGATAGCCCGGTTTTTTCATTACCCAGTCGGCGATCTTTGAGAACCGGGTAGTGAATGGCGCCCTGATATTGATATGGGTGGTTTCCTGATCATAAAGTTTCCGGAATCCATAGTCTTCAAATAGGGACTGATAATAGGAAGGATTGTAGCTCATGCCAAAGGAGGGATGCGTGAAGCCCCAAATGAGCAGCCCCCAGTATTTGTCATTCTCGCCGAAATTTATGGGGCCATCCATGGCCTGCATACCCCGGTTTGTTAACCATTGCCGGCAGGTATCGAACAGCAGATGGGCGGCCCGGGGGTCATTGATGCAATCGAAGAAGCCCATTCCACCGGTTGGCTGGGCAGGCAGCCAGGCTTTCTTTTCGTTGATAAAGGCGGCAACTCGTCCGATGAGCTGGCCACTGTCATCTTTTAACAACCAGCGGGCAATGCTGCCATGCGAATGATAATTGTTCATTTCCGGGTCAAAAATGGCCTCGATTTCCTGGTCCAAGGGGCGTACCCAAACAGGGTCTTCCGCATAGATGAACGAGGGAACTTCAAGGAATTCACGTTTTGAGCGGTCGTCGTTTACTTCGGTTATTCGCATGTTCGCTATCTGTGCTCCAAAAATAGTGAAAACTGGCTCAAAAACAGGAAAAATGAACCGGTGATGCAAAAGCCCCTGCAAACGGGTGTTGTCAGGGGCTTGTAGGCTCTTTTATCGAGGTCGGTGGGTTACGGCAGATCAGAAACGGCCGTCATCATCGTCATACGAATCAAAATCATCGAACTCATCAAAGTCTTCTTCAAATTCCAGATCAAAATCGTCATCTTCATCATCAAGGACACGTTTTTTCCAATTTTTCGTTTCCTTGCTGTTTACAGGTTTCATTTTTGACTTTTTGCTATCTCCAGAAGCGGGTCCCTTGGTCGCGATCTTCCTGGTGGGTTTTTTAGGCGTTTTCATTACCTCTTTCAATTAGCGTTAGCTTACATGAAGTTACAAATGTTATGGGTATTAATTCAAATAAAAATTTCAAAAAATTTTGCAGCCTCTTATCGGGAGGGCGGGAGCTAGCCTTCCGCCTGTACACCAATCTCGTTTCCGGCGGGCTGGATGTCTTTTAGTCTTGGCAGGTCTTCTATGGTGTTGAGTTTGAAATAATCCATGAATAGCCGGCTGGTTGCATAGAGGATTGGGCGTCCCGGTGCGTCGCTTTTACCGGCGATGGTGATCAAATCTTTTTCAAGTAATTTTTGAATGCTGTAGTCGCAGTTTACCCCGCGTATCTGCTCCACACCGGACTTGGTGATGGGTTGCTGGTAGGCGATGATGGAAAGCGTTTCCATGGCCGCGTTGGATAGTTTCTTTTTATTGTTTTGTTGAAATAACACACTCAGCGTACCGGAGAATTTGTTCTTAGTCAGAAACTGATATCCGTTGTCAATGGCCGTCAGCTCAAAGAAGAACTCTTCATTCCGGTATTTTTCCATGAGC
>DATCYD010000232.1:0-3455 GCA_036570465.1 Anseongella sp. | reverse complement strand
GGCAGACGATCAACTAACACCATCCTCGCAGCATGACTCCGGGGTCAAAAGGAGAAGGTTGATAAAAAAAGTCCCGAAACGACCCCGCCAGCGGATAAAAAAAAGTATTACACCGAGTGTGGATAAGTCCGGAGCGGGTCTCAATTCCTAATCTGTTAGCTTTGTCATAACCATGAGCATTTTCGACAGACGAATTAATTACAAGCCTTTTGAGTATCCGGAGATACTCGGCTTTACCGAAGCCATCAACAAATCATTCTGGGTGCATTCCGAGGTGGATTTCACGGCCGACGTGCAGGATTTTCATTCAAACCTGAGTTTACCGGAAAAGGAAGCCATTAAACGGAGCCTCCTGGCCATCGCACAGATTGAAGTTGCGGTAAAGTCTTTCTGGGGGAATCTATACCTTCATCTTCCAAAACCCGAATTCAATGGACTGGGCAGCACCTTCGCCGAATGCGAATTTCGTCATTCCGAAGCCTACTCCCGTCTGCTGGATGTGCTGGGTTACAATAATGAGTTCGGACAACTGGTTCACGTACCGGTTATCAAAAAGCGGATCGGCTATCTTTCCGAAGCGCTGGCCCATACCCGCTCTGAGAATGAAAAGGAATATTTGTTCTCACTCATCCTGTTTTCCATTCTCATCGAAAATGTCTCCCTTTTCAGCCAGTTTGCCATCATTTTGTCGTTTACCCGGTTCAAGGGTGTCATGAAAAACGTCAGCAACATCATTGCCTGGACGTCGGTGGATGAGCAGGTTCATGCCAACGCCGGAATTTACCTGGTTAATAAAATAAAGGAGGAATTCCCCGAATTCTTCGATGCGGAAACAAAATCCCGCATCCATGATATTGTCAGCCAATCGATTGAGGTAGAAGCTGAAATACTCGACTGGATCTTTGAAAACGGTGAAATTGAAGTGGTCAGCAAAAAGAATTTGCTAAATTTCATGAAATACCGAACGGACGATAGCCTGGCAAAAGTAGGATTAGACCGGATCTATCATGTATCGGAGATGGAATACCAGCCCATGATCTGGTTTGAGGAAGAGGTATTTGCCAATAGTCTGGACGATTTCTTCGCCAAACGCCCGGTAGATTATACCAAGCACGACAAAAGCATCACGGCGGCCGACCTGTTCTGACAGGCCTCCCCTTACTTAATAAGATGACGAATATGGAAAGACTTTGGTGGCTTAACGAAGAAAGCCAGCAGATGCTCAACCGGGGCTACCTGCTAAAAGGAGAAACGACCAAAACAGCAATTGAACGCATAGCCGGCGCAGCGGCAAGAAGACTATACCGCCCTGAACTGGCCGAACCATTTATTGAAATGATCGAAAAGGGGTGGATGAGCCTGAGCTCGCCCATCTGGGCCAATATGGGGACCGAACGGGGGCTGCCCATCTCCTGTTTCAATGTGTTTGTTCCCGACAATATCGAAGGGATCACCCACAAACTGGGTGAGGTGATCATGCAAACAAAGATTGGCGGAGGTACTTCCGGTTACTTCGGGTCGCTCCGTGAACGGGGAAGCGCTGTCACCGATAACGGAAAAAGCAGCGGCGCGGTCAGTTTTATGAAACTCTTTGACACGGTCATGGATACCATTTCTCAGGGTGGTGTCCGGCGGGGCGCCTTTGCCGCTTACCTCGATATTGATCATCCGGACATTCGTGAATTCCTGGAAATAAAGAACATTGGCAATCCTATCCAGAACCTCTTTAACGGTGTTTGTGTACCTGATTACTGGATGCAGGATATGGTCGATGGCGATATGGATAAGCGGGCCATCTGGGCCAGGGTACTGGAAAGCCGGCAGCAAAAGGGCCTGCCTTACATATTCTTTTCTGATAACATTAACCGCAATAAGCCACAGGTTTACAAGGATAAAAATCTGCAGATCTATTCCAGTAATCTATGCTCTGAAATAGCGCTGCCTTCCAGTTATGATGAATCATTCATCTGCTGCCTGTCATCGATGAACCTGGAATTGTACGACGAATGGAAAGATACCGGGGCTGTCAGACTGGCCATTTTTTTCCTCGATGCCGTGCTTCAGGAATTTATTGTCAAGACAGAGAACAATCATTACCTGGCTTCAGCCAACCGCTTTGCCAAACGCCACCGCGCGTTAGGACTGGGTGTCATGGGCTGGCATTCCTACCTGCAAAAGAACCGAATCCCTTTTGAAGGTATGGAAAGCAAACACCTGACCAATCTGATCTTTAAAGATATCAGTGTAAAGGCCGAAAAAGCAAGTGTGGAACTGGCCGGAATTTATGGCGAACCGGATATCCTGGAAGGGTATGGCAAGCGCAACACCACCCTGATGGCCATTGCTCCCACCACCTCGTCTTCTGCAATCCTGGGCCAAACCTCTCCGGGTATTGAACCGTTCAGCAGCAATTACTACAAAGCCGGTCTTTCCAAAGGCAACTTCATGCGCAAAAACAAGTACCTGAGAGAACTATTGGCAGAGAAAGGACTGGATAATGAAGAAGTCTGGCGCAATATCATGCTTAATCACGGCAGTGTCCAGCACCTGGACAGCCTTACCGACGAAGAAAAAGCCGTTTTCAAAACCTTCAAAGAAATCAGTCAGCTCGAAATCATCCAGCAGGCTGCTATCCGGCAGAAATACGTGGATCAGGCACAGAGTCTGAACCTGAATATCCCTTCCAATTTACCCGTAAAAGAAGTAAATAAGCTAATGATCGAAGCCTGGAAGCTGGGAGTAAAAAGCCTGTATTATCAACGCAGCCAAAGTGTTTCCAAGGAATTCATCACCAACATGGTCACTTGTCTGAGTTGCGAAGCCTAAACTTGACTTAAAAGTTTAAAGTGAATTTACTATCTTTAATAATCACTAAACTCTTAAGTCATGAAAAAATATGTAGCAGAAATGATCGGAACCTTTTCCCTGGTTCTGTTCGGTTGCGGCGCGGCCGTTGTTTCGGGTATCAGCACTACCGGCCCGTCCGGAGTGGGACTCCTGGGCATTGCGCTGGCATTTGGCCTTGCCGTGGTGGTCATGGCTTATGCCATTGGCCCCATCACCGGCTGCCACATTAATCCGGCCATTACAGTGTCGATGCTGATTGCCGGAAAAATCAAGGGCGGAGATGCCGTGGGTTATATAATCGGACAATTTGTGGGAGCCATCCTGGGCGCAGGTGTGCTGTATTTCATTCAAAAAGGGCTTCCCGGATTCGCCATGAGTGAATGGGCGCTGGGCGCCAATGGCTGGGGAGAGGGATATCTGGCAGGATACAGTCTCACCTCTGCCTTCATCGCCGAAACTGTTCTTACCTTCCTTTTTCTCTTTGTTATTTTTGCCGTTACGTCCAAACTGGGTAACAGCACCATGGCCGGACTGGCCATTGGCCTTACCCTGGTACTTATCCACCTGGTGGCCATTCCCATTACAGGAACTTCGGTAAATCCGGCACG
>DATCYD010000231.1:0-3366 GCA_036570465.1 Anseongella sp. | reverse complement strand
CCGGCCGTTATGCAGGCCATTGTTGAGACAGGTTTTGACGGATACGTTGCCCAGGAATTCATCCCCAAAGGTGAGGACAAGTTAGGCGCCTTGAAGGCGGGCATCACTATTTGTGACGTATAAGAAGAATGTATAATAAATATGAGGCCGTAGTGGGCCTGGAAGTACATGCACAACTGGCAACAGAAAGCAAGGCGTTTTCTCCGGACCCGACGGGATTTGGCGGGGCGCCTAATACACAGGTCAGCCCGGTATCGCTCGGACATCCCGGAGCTTTGCCGGTTTTTAACCGTGACATGCTTGCCTATGCAGTAAAAATGGGGTTGGCAACCCATTGTAAAATTCGTTATCAAACCCATTTTGCCAGGAAGAATTATTTCTATGCGGACCTGCCAAAGGGTTACCAGATCACACAAGATACAGCGCCGATCTGTTATGAAGGATACGTTTCGGTCGTAACAAAGGAAGGGAGCAGCAGACAGCTGCGGGTTCACCATATTCACATGGAAGAGGACGCGGGGAAGAGCATGCATGATCAGGATAAGGATGATTCGCTGATCGATCTCAACCGGGCAGGTGTTCCGCTGATTGAGATCGTCTCCGAACCGGATATCCGGAACGGGGAAGAAGCAGGCCTTTACCTGGCGGAAATACGGCGTATTCTTCGTTACCTGAAGATTTGCGATGGCAATATGGAAGAAGGCAGCATGCGCTGCGACGCCAATATTTCAGTTCGGCTCAAGGGAGAAACCAGGCTGGGCACACGTTGCGAGGTGAAAAACCTGAATTCGATCCGAAATGTGCAGCGGGCCATTGATTTTGAAGCGCGCCGGCAGATTGATATTCTGGAAGCCGGAGGTGTGATCGGGCAACATACGCTCAGCTTCGATGCGGACTCCGGTACCACCACACCGCTTCGGGCCAAAGAAACTGCAAATGATTACCGCTATTTTCCGGAACCTGACTTGCCGCCCTTTGTGATCACTGCGGAGGATGTCGAAAAACTCCGTGAAGATTTGCCCATGCTTCCCGGGGATTGGAGAAGGGAACTTCCCAAAACGTATGGGCTTTCTGAGTACGATGCGGCTTTGATCCTGGATGATCCGGCAACTGTTTCTTATTTTGAGAACACCGCACGGTTCACCAAAAATTCCAAGGCCGTGGTAAACTGGTTAATGGGGCCGGTGCGGTCTTACCTGAATGAAGCTGGATTGGAAATGGATGACTTTCCGGTATCCGGGGAAAAGCTTGCCGGGTTGATCAATTTGGTTGACGATGGAAAGGTAAACTATTCGATGGCGTCTCAAACCGTTTTCCCGGCATTGTTGAGATCTGATAGGTTGCCCCAGTCTCTGATAGAAGAGCTTGGCGTGGCCCTGGACAATAGCAGCGACCTCCTGGAGGGATATATTAATGAGGTGATTACCCGTTTCCCTGATAAGGTGAAGCAATATAAGTCTGGCAAGAAAGGGTTGCTGGGCCTGTTTATGGGAGAAGTGATGAAGATGAGCAAGGGGAAGATTGATCCTAAAGAAGCAAGCAGGATGATGCAGGAAAAGTTGGATAAGGCCTGAATATGTTGAAACAATTGATTTATATATTGCTGTTGACGGCAGGGACCTTTGCCCAGACGGGCTGTGCGGGCGGAGGGCAAAAAAACGGAGAGAATTCCGGAGGCGATGCCGGAAGAAAAGGGGAAGCTGCAGCTGAGGAGGTGCCGGTGGGTATTGAAGTAGGGCAACGCGCGCCGGAGATCGTACTTCCAGGTCCGGAAGGAACAGAAGTGGCGTTGAGCAGTTTGCGTGGTAACGTGGTATTGATTGATTTCTGGGCATCCTGGTGTGGCCCCTGCCGGCGGGAAAATCCCAATATTGTTGCGCAGTATCAACAATATAAAGACAAAGGCTTTACAGTCTATTCCGTTTCTCTTGATATGAAGAAGGAAGACTGGGTTCGGGCCATAGAAAAAGACGGGTTGATCTGGCCATATCATGTGAGCGATCTTAAATTCTGGTATTCCGAACCGGCCGGCGTTTACCGGATCGATGCGATCCCTGCCAATTTTCTGCTGAACGAAGAGGGGGTGATCCTGGCCCGGAACCTGTATGGCTCCCAATTGGGCAATTATCTGAATAAATTGTTTCGGGAATGAGCTTCTATTGTTAATTATTAACAATATATTAATACGTTGTTAATAACCTGTTGCCTTTGGTGCCTTACTTTTACCGAAAAATTTATGCATTATGAACACAGGAAAGCAGAAAATACTGGTTGTTGATGATGAGCCGGACATTTTGGAACTGATTGAGTACAACCTTAAAAAGGAAGGATATCAGGTTTTTTCGGCTGGAAACGGGCAGGAGGCCGTCACCATGGCCAAGAAAGTGATGCCGGAGATGATCATCCTGGACATTATGATGCCTAAAATGGACGGAATTGAAACCTGTCGTGTATTGAGGATGCTGCCTGAATTCAAGAATACCTTTATGGTTTTTTTGACCGCACGCAGTGAAGAATACTCTGAAATCGCTGGTTTCAATGCCGGAGCCGATGATTACATTGCCAAACCGATTAAACCACGAGCATTAGTAAGCCGTATCAATGCGATCCTTAGGAGGAATTCACATAGCGATGATGCAGCAGGAACTAAACTGGAGATAGACGATCTGGTCATTGACCGGGATGCTTACCTCGTTTTTCAATCAGGAAATAAAAGGGTGCTGGCCAAAAAAGAGTTCGAGCTCTTGTATCTGCTGGCATCCAAGCCCGGGAAGGTATTTAGCCGGGAAGTTATTTTGAAAAACATTTGGGAAGATTCAGTGGTTGTTACCAATCGCACCATTGATGTCCATATCCGGAAAATCCGTGAAAAGCTGGGCGACCATTATGTGACTACCATCAAAGGGGTAGGCTATAAATTTGAAGTATAATTGATGTTCAAGAATCCAACCCCACGTGTACTGGCGCTGCTGACTGCGCTGCTGATTGCGCTGGTGGTAGGTATTCTTGGAATCCTATATCAACTTAGTTTTTTGCAGGGCTTGCTGGTAATGGCCGCCGTTACCCTGGTGGCCTACATTCTGATCTATTACTCGCTCGAACATTTCATTTACCGGAAAATTAAGCTCATCTATAAAAGTATTCATCAGTTCCGGACTCAGCAGTCCGAATTTTCTACGGTGCCCACTTTCGGAAGTTCTCATAATGACCCCATTGCGGAGGTAGCTTCGGATGTGGAAGAATGGGCCGCTGCAAGAAAAGGGGAAATTGAAACCCTGAAAAAAACGGAAGAGTACCGGAAAGAATTTCTCGGTAACGTGGCGCACGAGCTTAAGACGCCTATTTTTAATATTCAGGGTTATATCG
>DATCYD010000230.1:0-5847 GCA_036570465.1 Anseongella sp. | reverse complement strand
GGTGGTATCCGTGTTCGCTGGCGGAATATTCGCATCAAAGAATTGTAATAGAAAGCTATAATATGACGTTTAGAATGGTGTAGCCGGAGGTAAGGACGATCAGGGTCCCGACCAGGATTGAAAGCACCCTCTTTTTCATCTTTGAGGCCAGGTATGCGCCGAGAGGCGCAGCAAGGATTCCTCCGGCGATAAGTCCCAGCAAAATTTGCCAGTGATCTACCCCGAGGTAAAAGATGAAGACCGCTGTGGCGAAATAAGTGACAAAGAATTCGGCTGTGTTTACCGTTCCGATCGCCTGCCTGGGATCCTGGCCCTGGTTAATGAGATTCGAGGTGACGATTGGTCCCCAGCCGCCACCGCCAATTGCGTCCAGCAATCCTCCCGCAAGAGCAAGTAATCCTGTCCGCTTGATCTCCTTTTTCTTTGTTTCACGATGAAGGATGCCTTTGTACAGAATGTAAAGTCCGAGGATCAGCAGGTAGGCGGCCACATAAGGCTTAACCATTTTCCCGTCCAGAAAATCAGACAGCAGATAGGCTCCTGTCACGGCTCCCAGGATACCTGTAAACACGATGCGGACAAATAACCGTTTATCGATGTTCTTGAATTTTAAATGGGAAAGGCCTGAAACCCCTGTGGTGAAAATTTCAGCTGTATGCACACTGGCCGAAGCCATTTTTGGCGGAAGTCCGAAGTTGAGCAGGAGGGTGGTACAGCTGACACCATAAGCCATGCCCAGAGCCCCGTCAATTACCTGGGCCACGAATCCCGCTGACATAAAAAGAAAGAAAGTCCGGTCGAGTACCAGTGTGCCGTTATTAAACTCTATCACTAATAGTCCAACAAAGTAGGCGATCATTCCTAACTTCAGAATGATAATTGCTCCGCCAATCTGTCTGAAACTGATGTTGTTCACAGCCTTGCCTGCTTTGATTAATATATTCATATATAGTTGTTTACGTCTTGATGAAAAATCATTTTTCATTTCCGGGCTGACAAATATAAATAAAATGCAGTTAGTCTATAGATAAAGTAGATTAATTTTTATAGATCAATTCTGTACCTTAAGCGCTCACAATGATTTGATTTATGCTGCTATTGAATGTCCAGCATCTCAGTCTGCCGGTTGAAGACCCGCTTTTAAAGTTCCTGCTGGAACTTATTATTATTCTGGGTGCTCCTTTACTGTTGAATAAAATTAAAGTGCCTCATTTGCTGGGCCTGATCATTGCCGGGGCGCTGGTAGGTCCTAACGGGTTTCATCTCTTGTCACGGGATGCCAGTGTAGTGGTAACGGGCACTACCGGTTTGCTATATATTATGTTTCTGGCCGGCCTGGAGATTGACCTGAGTGACTTCAAAAAGAATAAATGGAAAAGCATGGCCTTCGCAGGATTTACGTTTGCTTTTCCTTTCGCACTGGGGTTTTCCGGAGCTGTTTACCTGCTTGATTTGCCTTTACTGACATCCATTTTATTCGCCAGCTTGTTTTCATCCCATACGCTTATTGTCTATCCGCTCATTAGTAAACTGGGCATTTCCAGGAATCTTTCGGTCAATATCACGGTCGGCGGCACGATGATCACGGATGTGCTTTCACTGTTGGTCCTGGCAGTGGTTGTGGGCATGACGCAAGGCGAAGTGAACACTGCGTTTTGGATGAGGTTGTCGATATCCATGGTTCTGTTCGGCCTGATTGTGTTGTTGATCTTCCCGATTATCGGGAGATGGTTCTTCAAACAAGTGGAAGATAAGATCTCACAATACATCTTTGTGCTTGTCATGATTTACCTGGCCGCTTTACTGGCGGAGCTGGCAGGTATTGAGGCAATTATTGGTGCTTTTTTTGCCGGACTAGCACTGAACCGGTTGATTCCTCATACGTCAACCCTGATGAACCGGGTGGAATTTGTGGGCAATGCGATCTTTATTCCTTTTTTCCTGATCAGTGTTGGAATGCTGATCGACTTCGGGGCTTTTGTTAAAAGCTGGGAAACATTGATGGTAGCGGGGATTATGCTTGTTGCCTCTATTGGCGGTAAATACCTGGCTGCCATCGCCACCCGGCGAACGTTCCGGTTGACCCGTGATGAAGGGCAGTTGATTTTCGGGATGAGTTCGGCTTCGGCAGCGGCGACCCTGGCCTCGGTCATGGTTGGATATAATATCATTATCGGAGAAACAGCCACCGGCGAACCGGTAAGACTCTTGAGCGAGCATGTGTTAAACGGAAGCATTTTGCTGATTCTGATATCCTGTACAATTTCTTCATTTGTATCCATGGCCAGCGGCCAGCGCATTGCGGATGCAGAAAAGGAAGAAACCGCCTCAGGCCACAGCAGGGAAAAGGAACATATCTTGCTGGCGGTTAATCATGAAGAAACTGTGGACCGGATGGTTAATCTTGGGTTGCTGATAAAGGCAGAAACCAATAAAGACCGTCTTTTTGCATTGAATGTGATCAATGAGGATAAAAATGAATCGTCGGTTAAGAATGCGGAGAAGGTGCTTGAACTTGCCACAGATACTGCTGCAGCTGCTGATGTTCAGCTACAGCCATTAACCCGGTATGATAATGATGTCATCCGTGGTATTAATAATGTGTTGAAAGAGCGCAAGATCACAGATCTGGTCATTGGCCTGGAGGATGAAAAAGGCTTTTCTCCGGCCTTTGTGTATAATCTTCATGATGGCTACTTGCGTAATCATCACGTAAATGTACTAGTGTATCACGCTGCTCAACCGATTTCTACTGTAAAAAAGCATGTTGTGCTTATTCCCACGCAGGCGGAAAAGGAACCTGGTTTTTTCCACGCGTTGTTGCGGGTCTGGAATATCGGCAAAAGCTCTGGGGCTTTGATGAGTTTTTATACCAGTGAACGGATTATCCGGTTGCTGGAACGAATCCTGAAGAAGACAACGATTGATGCTGAATTCAATGTGCTTCCGGACTGGCAAGAGGCTGAAAGTATTACGTCTGAACTGGAAGAGGACGAAAGCCTGATCGTACTGATGGCAAAGCAGGGGATGATTTCTTATACTCCAAAAATGAAGTCAATTCCCGATTTTTTAAACCGGCATCTGCATGACAACAACTATTTGCTGATCTATCCGTTCTCGGAAACGGAAGAAGGCGTACTTGAAAGAAGGTCGGTAAGCAATCACCGGGATTTTGCGGAGATCGGGAAGATCATTGGCCGGATTTTTAAGTGATGCTGGTTGGCGTGACATAAGTCGGGGTTAGCTCCGCCGCCTTCGGCGGCTCCGCTTCGCCCTCCTTTCCAGTTCAGGGAATCAGCACCGCACGCACGCTGTCGCGTGCAGTGGAAAAAGCCGGGATAAAACCGTGCCCGCTGTCTCGTGCTGTTACGGTTTTGAGGAAAATCTCGCAGTGTTGATGAAAGTCGGGGTTAGCTCCGCCGCCTTCGGCGGCTCCGCTTCGCCCTCCTTTCCAGTTCAGGGAATCAACACCGCACGCACGCTGTCGCGTGCAGCGTTCTCCATTACGCAAAAGAGCAAATCCGTTTGCTCTTTTTGCTTCATTTCGTCCGCGTTTTTGCGGTGTTGATCAGTACGTGGAGCCGGAGGGAGTCGAACCCTCGTCCAGCTATGGGACGGGTTGTGCTTTCTACGTGCTTAGTTTGCAATTGATTGTCGGCTACAAGCCGGCTGCGAACGGCCTACCTGTGGCTTAGTCCCTTTGGTTGTCGGGTCGGGAGCGGGACGAGCCTGACCTTATTCCAGCTTTATCGTGCCTCCTGATCGGACGCGGCCGGATATCGCTTCCGGGAGACATCTTGCTTCCCACTCTAAGCGGGAATTAATGAATTTCGTTCTAAACGAAATTACGCGGCAAGAGCGTAGTTAGATTCGCCGTTTGTGTTTTGAGGATTTTCTTTTACGGGCACTTCCCACAACGCCCGGCATGCTTACACACCAATCTTCCATCCTGTCAATTCCGGTCGGCCCCGGTTATTTTCTTACATGAAAGGCTTACAAAGGTACAAAAAACGGGCCTGATTTCAAAGCGCGTTGCTGTAATGGCCGGATTGTGGCAGGGTGCGTCCGGGGTATTCCAGCAGGGCTTTTTCAAGGCAGGTCATGGCGGCGGCGAGGTCGGTTTTATTGAGTACATAGGCCAGGCGGACTTCGTTGATGCCGGAACCTGGCGTGGAATAGAATCCGCTTGCGGGGGCCATCATGACGGTTTGGTTTTCCCAGGAAAACTCCTCGAGGATCCACTGACAGAATTTTTCGGCATTGTCCACAGGGAGCCGTACCACGGCGTAGAATGCGCCGCCCGGAAGGGGACAGTTCACTCCTTCCATATTGTTCAGAGCGTCAACCATCAGGTTCCGGCGTTCGGTATATTCTTCCAGGACGTTGTCAAAGTAGCTTTGAGGGGTGTCAATGGCTGCTTCTGCGGCGATTTGTGCTACGGCCGGAGGGCTGAGGCGGGCCTGGGCAAACTTCAATACGGCCTCGAGTACGGATTTATTCTTGGTTACCAGTGCTCCCAGCCTGGCTCCACAGGCACTGTAACGCTTTGATACTGTATCAATAATGATTACATGTTCCTCAAGGCCTTCCAGTTGAAGCGGGGAAAGGAACTGGTGTCCATCATAGCAGAATTCCCGGTAGGCTTCGTCGCAGAAAATAAACAGGTCATGCTTTAGAGCCAGTTCTTTCAATTGTTCCAACTCTTTACGTGAATAGAAATACCCGGTTGGATTATTGGGGTTGCAAATAAAAATGCCCCGCGTTTCCGGGCCGATGAGTTTTTCAAATTCTGCCACAGGGGGCAATGAAAAGCCGTTTTCGATGACAGAAACAATGGGTTTCACCTTTACGCCGGCGACATAGGAAAAGCTGAAGTAATTCGCATAAAAGGGCTCGGGGATGATGAGTTCTTCACCGGGCTGTATGCAGGCTTCGAGGGCGAATAAGATGGCTTCTGATCCGCCGCAGGTGACGATGATATCGTCCGGGTTAACAGGCATGTTAAATTTCTGGTAATAAGACGCCAGTTTATTGCGGTATCGTCGGGTGCCGGCAGAATTGGTATAAGCCCAGACCTTGAAATCGATACCCCGGATGGCATCTAACATGCCTTCGGGAGTAGGAATATCGGGCTGACCAATATTCAGATGATAAACTTTTTTGCCATCGGCTTTGGCCTGGTCGGCAAAAGGAGTAAGTTTTCGAATGGGTGAGGCTGGCATGTGCCGGCCTTTGGCGGCAATTGTTGGCATGATGCAAATATGCAAATATTATGAAATAAAAAATCCCCCGGTGATTCACCCAGGGGATTTCCTGTAGTAATCTTTTTAACTCAGCTTTGTGGTTTCGCCTTTACTTCCCCCTTGATATAAAGAACTTTAGTAGGGGTTTTGGCGTTAGAATGTATAGTCACGTTCTTTGAAAAAGGAGTAGGCCGGCCCTTGGTATCGTAGGAAACGGTGATTACACCTGATTTTCCAGGTGCGATGGGTTCCTTCGACCATTTAGGAGTCGTGCAACCGCAGCTGGGGATGACATTGGTGATCACCAGTGGTTCCTTACCCACGTTCTTAAATTTGAACTCATGGGTAGCTACTTCTCCTTCGGTAAGGGAGCCAAAATCATAAACTTCCTTTTCGAACTTGAATTCAGGTTTATTGGCATCCGCTTCTTTCTGTGCGCTTGCGGAAAATACGGTAAGAAAGAGTACGGAAGCAAGTAAAACTAATTTTTTCATTTTGTATCAATTTTGTACGATTTCAACGAAAAATCACGGTTTAAGGCTCAAAAACTGTACCAGCAATCTGTGATAATTTTATGTACCTTACACCCGTTTCCAATGCGAAG
>DATCYD010000229.1:0-8288 GCA_036570465.1 Anseongella sp. | reverse complement strand
TATTCCAGATATCAATCTCCCAGCTGAGGTCCAGTCCGGCCGTGTAATCTTCCACATGCTTGCTGCCGGAGCTCTCCGCCAGGTTCATTCCATTCAGGCTGTTCTGAGAGAGGCGGGAAGTACTCGCCTGTACACCGGCGTTAAGGGTTGGCAGCCAGGCCACGCGGGTCTGTTTTAAAAACTCCGCATTTATCCTTACCCTGTTATAGGCCGTCTGCATGTCGTAGTTCCGGTGAAGCACACTGTCAATCAGCCGCTGAAGCGTAGTATCGGTGAAGAATTCTCTCCACTCCAGGCGGGCTATTCCCGCACTGTCTGCCTGATCAGTTCCTTGCCCGGCCTCGCCCAAATTGTCCGCCTGCCCGGCAGCAACTGCGCCTGAACCCGCGCCCCTGTCTGTCCCGGACAGCTTACTGGCGGTGCCCTCGTGGTCAGGTTCCCCGCGGCTGTCGCTGCCGGTTCTGAACTGCTGAGGCAGCCCTGTTTCGGGACGCTGATACTCCCGGTTAACCGAGCAGGAATACATAAGCACTGCAAAGCCGGCCAGAAGAATTACTGTCACCGCTTGCCGGACCGCCGATATCGCCCTGGGGGCAAGCGCCATCTTTTTTGGCTTCGGCCGAAAGGCTTTTTCATGCAGAAACTGGAAAACAACAAACAGAACCGGGATAATGAATACACCCAGAATTACGCCCGTGAGCATACCACCCACAGCGCCGGCTCCTATTGAGTGATTACCAAGGGCCGAGCCGCCGCTGGCACGCAGCAGCGGGATCATACCCACAATAAAGGCAAGGGAGGTCATTAAGATAGGGCGAAAACGCAGACGGGAGGCTTCCAGCGCAGCCGCAACAATTGTTTTGCCTGCTTTGCGCCGTTGCACGGCGTATTCCACGATAAGAATAGCGTTTTTTGCCAGCAGGCCAATTAACATGATCAAAGCCACCTGCACGTAAATATTATTGACAATGCCCATCATATTGATGAACAGCATGACGCCAAATACGCCGAGGGGGATCGTGAGCACAACGGCCAGAGGAAGAATATAACTTTCATATTGAGCCGAGAGCAGGAAATAAATAAAGACCAGGCTCATTATAAAGATGATGATCGTTTGCGAGCCGGCTTTCTTTTCTTCCCGTGTCATCCCTGTCCATTCATAGCCAAAGGTGCGCGGCAGTACCTGTGCAGCTGTTTCTTCAATCGCAGCAATCGCGTCTCCAGTGCTATAGCCCGGCGCCGGCTTTCCGTTAATGGTAACGGCATGGTATAGATTATTTCTGGTAACGGTCTCCGGTCCGTAAACCTGATCAAGTGTCACCATGGAATTTACCGCGACCATTTCTCCGTCCTTATTCTTCACGTAAATATCATCGAGCGAAGTGGGATCGGTGCGGTATTGCACATCGGCCTGGGCAATTACCCGGTAGAACTTTCCGAAGCGGTTAAAATCCGAAATAAATGCGCTGCCGAAGTAGATCTGTAGGGTTTCCAGCAGGTCGCCTACGTTTACACCCAGCTGTTTCGTTCGTTTTTCATCGACAACGATCTCGTACTGCGGGTTATTAGCGGCGAAGGTTGTAAAAGCAAAAGCAATTTCTTCACGCTGCATCAGGGCGCCTATAAAATGCTGCGCCGTGGTATCCAGATGCTTCATACTGCCATTACTGCGATCCTGAAGCATGAATTCAAAGCCATCCACGTTTCCAAACCCGGAAACAGTCGGGAAGGTGAAGAATACCGCCTGAGCGCCTTTTACCTCCTGTGCCACTTTTTGAGTGAGACCCGCTGCGATGGCACCATAATCCTTGACGGGGCCCCGGTCTTCCTTGTCTTTGGTTCGGATAAAGCCGGCGCCGTATGGTGCCGCCTGGGCGTTGGTGATAAAGTTGAGTCCGTCCACCTGGTAATGATTTTTCGTGAACGGCTCTTTGCTGACGATTTCTTCGATCTGCTTCATGGCCTTATGGGTGCGTTCAAGTGAACTTCCCGGAGGCGTGTTTACCGCATACAGCACGAAACCCTGATCTTCGGTTGGAATAAAGCCCGTTGGCGTATTGCGCAGCATCATAAAGGTGACAGCCGTTACCAGTGCCAGTCCTGAAAGCGCCACCCATTTCTTTCGGAAAAGAAAACGAAGTGAGGCAATGTATTTGGCCGTAATGGCATTGAAGGCGATATTAAATGCCGCGAAGAAGCGCTTGATAAAACCTTGTTTTTTCTTATTGCCTGCACTTCCATTGTGCTGGCCATCTGCAGGGGCACCATGCTCCGGATTGAAGTCCAGAAACAGCGCGCATAAAGCCGGACTTAACGTAAGGGCATTAAATGCCGATATAAGAATGGCAATGGACAGCGTGAACGCGAATTGTTTATAAAATACGCCCACCGGACCTTGCATAAACATGACCGGAACAAATACCGCGGCCATCACCAGGGTAATGGAAACAATGGCACCCGAAATTTCCTTCATGGACTCCACGGTGGCGTCCCGGGCGCGCAGACCTGTTCGCTCCATTTTAGAGTGAACCGCTTCTACCACCACAATGGCGTCGTCCACCACGATCCCGATGGCCAGCACCAATGCAAACAGGGTAAGCAGGTTAATACTGAAGCCAAATAACTGAAGGAAAAAGAACGTTCCGATAATAGCTACCGGTACCGCAATGGCAGGGATCAGGGTTGCGCGGAAGCCTTGCAGGAAGATAAAGACCACCACGAACACCAGAATGAACGCTTCCACAAGGGTGTGGTTTACCTGGCTGATTGATTCATCAAGGAAGTCCTTGGCGTTGAACATCACCACCGGCTCAATGCCTGCCGGAAGGGTCTTCGAGAATTCTTCAATCTGTTTTTCCGCTTCGATAAGGATCTCATTCGCGTTGGATCCCGCGGTCTGCAGCAAGGCAATGCCGGAAGTAGGGCCGCCGTTGAGCCGGCTGTTTGACGCATAGGAAAAGGAACCGAAGGAAACCCGCGCCAGGTCTTTTACCCGGATGACCGAGCCGTCATTATTAGCTTTAACAATTATATTCTCATAGTCCTTTGGCTCATTCAGCTTGCCCTTGTATTTAAGGACATATTCGAATACTTCCTCGCTGCCCTGCCCGAAACGGCCGGGAGCAGCTTCCCGGTTTTGTCCGTCGATGGCGCGGATCACTTCCTGCGGAGACAGGTTATAAGCCGCCAGGCGGTCCGGCTTCAGCCAGATACGCATGCTGTATTCGCGGCTTCCGAAGGGCTGTACTTCCGCAACACCGCGGATCCGCTGCATACGGGGAATGAGGTTGATCTTTATATAGTTCTGAATAAAGGTTTCGTCGTACAAGCTGTCTTTCGAAGTCAGGGCCACGAACATCAGGAAGCTGTTTTGCTGCTTCTGCGTGGATATACCAGCCTCGATTACCTCCTGAGGAATTTTGTTGCTCGCTTTGGAAACGCGGTTCTGCACGTTCATTGCAGCCACGTCCGGGTCAGTACCCTGCTCGAAAAATACGTTCAGGGTCAGGGTACCGTCATTGCTCGAGTTGGAAGTCATATAGGTCATGCCTTCCACCCCGTTGACAGCTTCTTCAATCGGTGTTGCCACCGAACGGGCTACTGTTTCAGCATTGGCCCCAGGATATGCCGCGGTAACGACGACAGTTGGAGGGGCAATGTCCGGAAATTGTGAAACAGGCAGCTGAGTAATGGAGATCACGCCAAGGATGACCAAAAGGATGGCCATTACGGTCGAAAGAACCGGGCGTTCAATGAATATCTTTAACATCTGAAATGAGTTTGTAAAAGGGACCGTACTCTTTAAAGTGACCCGATCGTTTTCAAGCTATCGATGGAAACCGGCATTGGCGTAATCGCCAGCCCTTCCTGCAGCCGGTCAAGGCCGGAATACACAATTTGATCACCGGGCGTTACACCGCTTTCAACCAGATAGCTGGTTCCGCTTCTGCCTGAAATACTGATAGGCCTGCTGGCAACCTTATTGTCGCTGCCGACGGTATATACGAAAATCTTGTCCTGCAGATTGAACGTAGCTTCCTGAGGTACCGTAAGGGCTTCCTCCCGAATGATGGGAATCCTGATTCTGCCTGTATTCCCTGAACGAAGCACCCGGTCGGTATTCGGAAAAACGGCACGGAACGTAATTGCTCCGACACTATTATCAAACTGACCGGAAACAAGTTCCACCTTTCCTTTCTCGGGATAAGGGCTTCCGTCGGCAAGCATCAATTCCACCGGGGGAAGGCTGTCGATTTTCTCCACAATGTCGTTGCCATCGAAATCTTCCTTGAAACGAAGAAATTCGCTTTCGCTCATGGAAAAATAGACAAAGACATTCTTTATCTCTGAAAGCACTGTCAGGGCCTCAGGGTTAGAAGGGTTTACCAGACTGCCGGTTTTAAACGGGATACGGCCGATATAGCCATCCGCCGGAGCGTATAATACGGTATAACCGAGGTTAATCTGGGCGCTTTCCAGCATGGCTTCCGCCTGGGCGACATTTGCTTCGGCAGCAAGTTTGGCGGCTTCCGCCGATTTTAGCTGTACCTCGGAAATTACCTTGTTCTTTACCAGGGGGCTTAATTTTGTCACTTCAATTTCAGCGTATGCCAGGTTGGCCTTCGCGGCCGCTACGCTGGCCTTTGCATTGTTCAGCTGCTGAGTATATTCCTGATCATTGATCTTAAAAAGCCGCTGCCCTTTCCGGACAAATTCTCCTTCGTCAACGTAAATGTGGGTTAACTGTCCGTGCACCTGGGGACGGATCTCAATGTCCTTGCTCCCTTCCAGGGTGGCGGGATACTCCTGGTAGGTAGTAACCGGCTGCGCACTGAGGGTTATAACCGGCAGGCTCTGAGGAACCGCCGCCGCAGGCTGTTCGCTGCCGGTGGACGTGCTGCAAGCCTGCAAAAATGCAAAAAAGAGCAAGAGGAAGAATAAAGACAGGCTGCTTCGCCTGCCTTTATTCTTTGTTGTTGTGTGGACTAACTTGTTCATGTTGTGTGTGATTATTAAGAGGTTGTTATATCATTGTTATTTTATCTAACGATGTTATAAAAAGCAGAAAAAAAATTATGAACTCAGATTTTTAATGAATCCCTCGATGGCGTCTTCCATCACCATTTTATTCAGTTCCCAGGTATCATCCGGGGGGGCTATCATTTTTATGGAGATGAGTCCGTGAAGGATGGACCAGAATGTATGATACTTGATACAAGCCTTTACCGTCTGGTTCCCGCTTCTTTCAATGATATTGTTCATGGGCTCCATGATCAGGTCTTTGAAGTCGAAGCGTTCCGGAATACACCTTTCCATATCGCAGCGGGGAATATTCATGCCCCACATCAGCTGATAGTATTCCTTATTTTTAAAAGCGAATGCCCAGTATGCGCTTGCGATGGCTTTCAGCTGTTCTTCAGGACCCCGCGCCTTACTCTTGGCGGTCAGCATTCTTTTAATGATCAACTCAAAACCCTGCTTGCCGAATTCCATCAGAATCGCTTCCTTGTTTTCAAAATGGTCATAAATCACCGGAACGCTGTATTCTATCGCATCAGCGATCTTCCGGATAGAAAGGGACTGCCAGCCATCTTCTTTCACGATCTGCCAGGCCGTGTTAAGGATATTCTCCCGCATGGCCTGCTTTTCCCTATGTCTTCTCTCTACGATACTCATTATAAATTTACCTAACACCGTTAGAAAAGATATGTTTTAGCAATGTGTTTATTATGCTTCTCGCCACGCTGCGTATTTAGCGACATTTGACGAAGAGTCTGGTGATTGACCGTCCCATGGGGTTGCCAGATATCCATGCAGGTAAAGCCTCCTGGCACTTCCGACAAGATTATTTTGTATATTTATTGTAAATTTATGCCTCGTATAACTGACCTAAATCCGGCATATGAAAAAACTTGTACTGAACGAGGCTCAAAAAATCTGGATTGAAGTTGCTCAATATAAGAAAACCGGGGAGCTGGAGATTGAAATTGAGCTTTATAAGAAAATGCTGGATATTTTCCAGGTTGGTGACTATTACTACTTCATTTTTAACCTTGCCGAAACCCGAATCGAATTCTGCAGTGAGTCTGTGGCAAAGGTGCTGGGATACAGGGCTGATGAAATCACCATGGAGTCTATGTTCGGGAGTATCCATCCGGATGATGTGCCTTCCTTTATCCGCTTTGAGTCCACCATTTCCACTTTTTTCAATCAATTGCCGGTAGATAAAATAATGAAATACAAAGTCCGGTACGACTATCGAATCAGAAATTCCTCGGGAGAATTTATAAGGATTTTACAGCAGACTGTGACCGCGCAGAGTGACCAGGACGGCGCTCTGCTGCGGACTTTGGTCGTGCATACCGATGTCTCATACCTAAAAAAGGACAATCGGATGGTGCTCTCTTTTATCGGGTTGGAGGGGGAACCTTCATATATTGATGTTAAGCCTATGGGTAAATTAGCGCCTTCGGCAGAGGTGCTTACGCGCAGGGAACGGGAGATTCTGAATTTGCTGGCACAAGGGAAAGGTTCCGCGCAGATAGCCGAGTCACTTTGTATCAGCCTTAATACGGTCAAAACGCATCGTAAAAATATGCTCCGAAAGGTAAATGTCCATTCTGTACTGGAATTGCTGACTTTATCATTGGAAAAAGGGTGGGTCTGATACTATTTGATATGTGGAAAGATCTTTTTCCTGTATTTCTCCGGTGGCATTCCGGTTTTTTCCTTGAACAGTCTTGAAAAATAGAAGCTGGAATCGAAGTTCAACTCGTGGGCGATCTCCTTCACAGACCGGGCAGGGTCGGCAAGCAGCATTTTTGCTTTTTCGATCTTTAGTTGAATCAGGTATTGTCCGGGCGCGATGCCGGTATAGGCCTTGAAGGTTTTCCGGAACCAGGAATAGCTCAAGCCCAGTTCTTCAGCTATCTTTTCTGGTGATATCTGCTGTTCCACGTTGGCCCGGAAAAGTATTCTGGCCTTATTAACGATGGTTTCAGCCATGTTCTCACCAGCTTCAAACTGATGTTCCCTGGCAATGGAATGGATCAGGCCGAGCAGATGAAAAACAACTCCGGAAATCAGTGGCTGGTAACCTGTCTTTTCTTCTTTTGTCTTTTCGATGATCTCATCGAAAAGACTTACTACCTGTTCCTGGACCCCGATTTGTATACAGGGAGCTGCAGGATTGAGAAAATGATTTGTTACCAGGTTATCAGCAATATTTCCCTTAAACCCGACCCAGTATTCATCCCAGCCGGTGCCTTTGTCCGGTTTGTACCGATGCCATTCATTGGGAAAAAGGATAATGATGGTCCCTTCCCTGATTGCCATGCGTTTGCAGCTTTCGGATTCAAAGACCCCTTCCCCCCGGGGGATGTAAATAAGTTGGTACTCCTGGAGTACGCGTCCGTTCTCCCAGTTAAAGTAATGATGTGCTGGATGGTCCGCCCGCGGATAGGCATCCGAGAACTGGATACGCCCGCAGCCGGCGTCAAGTACGCAAAGCCCCCATTTTATGGCATCCCGGTTGACCGGCAGGTATTTATAATAATTGTTCACCAGGCCAAATTAGGGAATTTCCGGTCTATCAGGTAATTATGTAGAGATCAGTAACTCTTTGGGAGGCACCTCAAGAATATCGGCCATTTGTAACAGCCGGTCAATCGAAGGGGTCGTTTCGTTAATTTCCAACCTGCTATAAGCTTCTTGTGAGATGCCCATTCTTTTGGCCATAAACTCCTGAGAATAATTTCTACGCAGCCGGGTCAACCGGAGATGACGCACCGCTGCTCTTGTTGAACAGAATTGTATGCTTTTCATAGAAAAAGATTTTTGGTGTATTCGGGCAAGGTAACAATTTGATTTTAAAGGTCAAAGCATTACTTTAAAACCTGAGGTTTTAAGAAAGTTTTTGTGATCCTTAGATGAACAAACTACCTTTATGTTTCGGGAAACAAATCAGAGAATTCAAGGGGATGCCGAAAACCTTTAACAGAGTAGGCGCTTAAGTTAACACACTACTATTATGAAAAACCGATTGGAATTAAAGCCTGATCAGGCGTGGCAGGAGATGGAACCAGCTGAACTTGCGTTAATCAAAGGGGGTTCTTTTCTGGTATTGCTGGCGGTGCCGGCTGCGTTCAGGTCTGTTTACGAGTTGGGGAGGGCTACCGGACGGGAGCTATATCATTGGAAGCATAATTAATTTAAATCTGGAAAACATGAAAACACTTGAAACAGATCAACTCCACGTAGCCGCGATTGATGAAAAGGAAGCTTGTTTG
>DATCYD010000228.1:0-6086 GCA_036570465.1 Anseongella sp. | reverse complement strand
CAGTAATGGTGCTAAGAGGAATAATAAAAAGTGTTTCCAAATGGATCCGGTCTGCATAGCTCTCCGGTTATGAAGATACAAAAATATCATAACAAGGGGAAGCGATCCAGCAGTCCCAGTAACCAGGCTTTATAGAAAGCCAGAAAGAAAATAAAAAGATCGGTGACAAAATGCACGGCCACAGGTAACAACAAACCACAGGACATGCTTTTAAGTATGCCCAGCATGCATCCGTAAATAAACGCCATGCCGATACCGGCAGGTCCGCTGGGAACTCCTACATTGTGGATCAGGCCAAAAATGATCGCCTGAACAACAATGGCGTACCGCTCGTTACTCAGGGCCTCGTCCAGCGCATTCTGATAGACGCCGCGGAAGATCACCTCCTGGGTAACTGAATTGATAGCGGCAAAAAGCAGGGCAAAAATGACCAGCTCAATGTAAAGAATCCGGGGATGGAAGAGGTAAACATAATACTCGATTACATTTTCGGAATAAACCGTCCAGGCCCACAAAGCAGGCAAACTAACGAGTATGATCAGCAACCCGGCATACAACGGCCTCCCTCCAACCAGGCCCCGGTGAAGCCAGGGGATACTCTTTCGCAAAGACGGGATTGAAAACGCTAGTAACAGGTAAGAAAAGAAAGGAATCAGCAACCCGGTAGGCAATTCATCCGGCCACCATGGGGAATGCTTCCAGCCAAATAGCAATACGAAGAATAGAGAAAGATGAATGAGCAGGTACTCTTTGAAATAAATCGTTGCTCCCAGTATCATAATTCCCAGTGCGATCCCGGGGATAATGAACCATTCAGTTCCGGCTCCTGCCAGGGGTAACAGGAGCATGCCCGTTGAAACCACCGAAATGCTCAGTGCAAGCAAACGCCGTATAGGGCCGGGAGATTTGGACATTCAAGAGGAAATAGCTAAATTCACTCAGTAAAATCAAAAATGATGAAAAAGAGAAAAAAACTCCTGATCGTCCTCGCCATGGCCATGTTGGGAAGCCAGTTTCTTGCCAGCTGCAACCCCCCAAGCCCTCCCAATCCGGGCGATGAAATAAAAAATACCGACAAAGGCTTGCGTATCTTTGGAAAATAAAGATACACAAGCCTTTTTATATGCTTGATTTTTTATTCCTAAGGCGTTATACCAGGATCCGCAATGGGTCTTCCAGCATCGCCTTAAGCGTTTGAAGGAACGCTGCTCCCGTGGCTCCGTCAACAACCCGATGGTCGCAGGACAGCGTCATTTTCATTTCGTTTCCGGGTACAATCGTGCCATCCGCACCTACCACCGGCACCTTCCGGATCCCCCCGATGGCCAGAATGCAGGAATCGGGTGGATTAATAATGGCCGTAAATTCTTCGATCCCGAACATTCCAAGATTGGAAATGGTAAAGGTACTGCCTTCCCAATCAGAAGGCTGCAATTTCTTGTCCTTGGCCTTCTGAGCAAAATCCTTTACTTCCGCAGCAATCTGAGAAAGGGACTTCGCATCGGCAAACCGGACCACAGGAACCAACAAGCCCTCATCGACGGCAACCGCCACACCTACATTAATATGATGATTGTACCGGATCTTATCGCCCAGCCATGAACTGTTCACATTCGGATGCTGGCGCAGCGCCGACGCAGTAGCCTTCAGAACAAGGTCGTTGAAGGATATCTTCACCGGAGACATTTCATTCATCCGGCCGCGGGCCTCGATGGCCTTGTCCATGTTAACCGTAATAGTGAGATAAAAATGAGGCGCACCGAATTTGCTTTCGGAAAGCCGTCGGGCGATGGTCTTCCGCATCTGCGATACTTTCACCTCTTCAAAGCTTTCCTGCCCGGCAACCACGCTGGCAGCGGCAGGTTTAGCCGATGCTCCGGCTTCCGCCGCAGGAGCTGCTTTTTCCGGCTCGTAGGCTTCTACGTCTTTCTTGACAATGCGTCCGCCAGGAGCGCTTCCGGCCACCTTCGAGATGTCGATGCCCTTTTCCTTGGCGATCTTCCGGGCCAACGGAGAAGCTTTCACCCGTTTGCCTTCCGGAGTAGAAGCGGCTGCTTCGTCCTCTTCTTCTTCATCTTCAGCGACTGCTTCCTTCGCTGGCTTTTCCTCTTCCTTCGCTGGTTTTTCTTCTTTCGCCGGCTTTTCTTCCTCTTTGGCAGCTTTCTCTTCCGCCTCACCCGAATCCCCGTCTCCTGCCTTATTCTGTTCTGCTTCCAGAAGCGCCTTATAATCTTCGCCTTCTTCCCCCAGTACCGCAATCACATCATTTACCGGAACAGCGTCTCCTTCTCCGGGACCTATATATAATAAGGTCCCTTCCTGAAAAGACTCAAAATCCATGGTGGCCTTGTCGGTTTCAATCTCCGCTACAAGGTCACCCGAATCCACTTTATCTCCTACTTTCTTATGCCATTTGGCCAGCACACCCTCGGTCATGGTGTCGCTCATCTTCGGCATTCTGATTACTTCGGCCATGCTTCGCTATTTTTATTAATCCATTATAAACGGATAGTCTTTCTGTACGTAAACGTCTCTGTAAAGTTCTTTCGGTTCGGGGAACGGTGATTCTTCAGCAAAGGTTACCGCGTCAGCCACCTGTTCCTTCACCTTTTCCATGATCTCTTCAAGCCATGCCTCGTCGGCATACTTTTTATCAAGAAGGATTCCCTTCACAATCTCGATAGGATCTTTAGCCTTGTATTCTTCCACTTCTTCCTTGGTCCGGTACTTTGCCGGATCAGACATTGAATGGCCCTTGTACCGGTAGGTACGCATTTCGAGGAAGGTGGGGCCTTCACCCTGACGTGCCCGTTGAACCGCACGATCCACGGCTTCATGCACAGATTCGCAACTCATTCCATCCACCGGTTCAGAAGGCATGTCGTAAGCCAGTCCGATCTTGTAAATATCCGTCACGTTAGTAGTCCGCTGCACAGAAGTACCCATGGCGTATCCGTTGTTTTCGCAGACAAATATGACCGGAAGCTTCCAGAGCATGGCCATATTAAATGTCTCGTTCAGCGCTCCCTGGCGTACCGCGCCATCTCCCAGGTAGCAAACACAAACATTATCTGTTCCTTTATACTGTTCGGCAAACGCGATTCCTGCGCCCAGGGGGATCTGACCACCTACAATGCCATGCCCCCCAAAAAAATAATGTTCTTTGGAAAACAGGTGCATGGAGCCCCCCTTCCCTTTGGAACATCCGGTAGCCTTGGCAAAAAGCTCAGCCATGATCTCGCGGGGTGGTACTCCCTTCCCCAGCGCATGGGCGTGATCCCTGTAGGCGGTAATGATCGGATCTTCCTTCCGGATGGCCGAAACAGTCCCTGCAATGACGGCTTCCTGCCCAATATACAGGTGGCAAAAGCCCCTGATTTTCTGTTGTCCGTAAAGTTGCCCGGATTTTTCTTCAAAACGCCTCATTAACAGCATGGATTCATACCATTGCAAATACGTTTCTTTGGTCACAGGCACCGTACCAGTTTCTTTTTTAGCTTCAGTTGTTGAACTCATATCCCGAAAAACATAAGAAGGGCAAATGTATCAAATAATTTTGAGGCTGCCATACTAAATTTAACTATAAGACCGTTTTTTAGGGGAACATTATTATTTTTGCAATCCAGCAAAGAATCGCATGCTAAAGACGACCTTCTTTACAGCATTATTATTGGTCAGCCTTGTTGGGTGGGCACAGGAGAAGGCTCCCTTTTCCCCTGTTGATCAACAGGATATAGAAAAGGTCCTGCAAATGGCAGAACAGGATTCCCTTTCGAGGCAATATTTCACCCATCTCTTCGGTGTACCGGTCAATTATAATGCCAATCTCAAGTTGTACGACTTCATCCAGGAATGGATGGGTACTCCTTACCGCTTTGGCGGAAACAGCAAGGGGGGCATCGACTGCTCACGATTTGTGAACCGCGCTTATGAGTTCGTTTACAATTCATTCCTGGGTGGAAAAACATCCCGCGACATTTATAAGGAACTGACTGAGATCATCTCCACTGAACAGCTAAAGGAGGGTGATTTTGTCTTTTTCAAGATCCGGAGAAGATATATCTCACACATTGGCATTTACCTCGGAGACAACAAATTCGTGCACGCCTCCCGCAGTCAGGGAGTGACCATCAGCGATCTCAGCGAACCCTACTGGAAACGCTACTTCTACAAAGCCGGAAGATTGATCAACGAATATTTCTAACCCGTTAGCCAGATTCCCTCAGCTATTCTCCGTGCTGCTATTCATACCGCGAATGGCAACTTCCTGCCGTGGGAAGAAGAGAGAAATACCATTGGCTTCAAGATTTTCCTTTATCTTTTCCTGTCCTTCGAAGAATACATCCCAGTAATCGCCGCGGGCTAGCCATACCCGGCCAATGAGATTGACTGAGCCGTCCGCCAGTTGGTTCAATACCACCATAGGGGCTGCCGGTTCCTCCCGGATGCGTGAATCGGCATGAAAGATATCCAGTATCAGTCTCCGCGCCTCTTGTATATCCGATCCGTATGAAATCCCAATATTAAAATCGAGCCTGCGCATTCCATTCCGGGAATAGTTAGTGATCACAGAATTTGCAAGAGGGCCGTTGGGCGCAAATACTTCTTCATTCCCTGGCGTTGTCAAGGTAGTGTAGAGGATGTCTATTTTTTTAACAGTCCCGGAAGCATCGACAGTCGTGCTGATGTATTCACCTACCCGGTATGGTTTGAAAAGCAGGATGAGCACTCCACCGGCAAAGTTCGAAAGACTACCCTGAAGCGCCAGCCCGATTGCAAGCCCCGCTGCGCCCAGCAATGCAAGAAATGAAGTGGTGGCGATTCCCAGCATCCGGGCCACAGAAAGCAACAACAAGACGGTCAGTATAACACGGGTGATGCTTGACAGAAAGTCGATCAGCGAAGGCTCCACCTCCCGCTTTTCCATGCGTTTCTTCATTAGTCGTATAAAATATTTTATCAGGACCAGCCCTGCTACCAATACGACAAGGGCCAGTAAAATACCGGGCCCCTTTGTGTAAATAAAATCAGTGAAAAAATTAGTATTATCCATGTCAATGGACCCACAATAGTTGTGCCGTCTGCATGACAATGTTTATTTTTACCCCCTATGGAATACAGACAACTCGGAAACAGTGATTTGAATATCTCGGTGATTACCTTCGGAGCATGGGCCATCGGCGGCTGGATGTGGGGCGGTACCGACCGGCGCGAAGCGGTCAAGGCCCTGCACAAAGCCTACGAACTGGGGATCACAACCATTGATACCGCTCCTGTTTACGGAATGGGCACCAGCGAAGAGATCGTGGGAGAAGCAGTACGCCAGCTTTCGCGCGACAAAGTCCAGTTGCTGACCAAGTATGGCCTGGTGTGGGAAGGAACCAGCGGCGTATTGCATGTAAAAAACAGCCCCCATCAGGGACGGGAATACGATGTGTACAAATATGCAGGGGCTGCGAGCCTCCGGAAAGAGTGTGAGAATAGTCTGCGACGGCTGAAAACTGATTATATCGATCTGTTTCAGATTCACTGGCCGGATCCAACAACCCCTGTTGACGAAACCATGGAAGAAGTTTCCCGCCTGGTCCAGGAAGGCAAGATCCGGGAAGCGGGCGTGTGCAACTACTCCGCCGGACAAATGAAGGAAGCGCAATCCACCCTTCGGCTGGCCTCCAACCAAATGCCGTACAGCATGGTAAATCGCGGAATTGAAAAAGAGGTAGTACCCCACTGTCTGGAAACAGGTACCGGCATCCTGGCCTACAGTCCCCTTCAGCGTGGCCTGTTAACAGGAAAATTTAAGCCGGAGCATGAATTCAAGGAAGGCGATCACCGTCCGGGCACACCGTTTTTTAAGCCGGAGAACATTCGCCGCGTCAATAAGTTCCTCCATCAAATTCAACCCATCGCCGATTCAAAGGGCGCCACCCTGGCTCAGTTGGTACTACGGTGGACCATCAGCCAACCTGGAATTACAGCCGCGTTGGCTGGTGCGCGCGATGCTGTTCAGGTAGCTCAAAATGCCGGTGCCGCTGAACTCAAGCTCGATGCCAGCGAACTGGAACAGATAAACGGACTGTTGGCTG
>DATCYD010000227.1:0-9553 GCA_036570465.1 Anseongella sp. | reverse complement strand
ATTGAACTGAAAACAGCTGTCTTGCTGGGTGCCAGTCTGAAAATCGGCGCGATTACCGGCGGCGCGTTGCAAGATGATGCCGAAGCACTGTTTGAGTTCGGAAAATACCTGGGAATCACTTTTCAATTGCAGGATGATTACCTGGATCTTTATGGAAATCCTGAAAAATTCGGAAAACAGGTGGGGGGCGATATCCTTGCCAACAAGAAAACGTATTTGATCATCAAGGCGCTGGAGCTGGCCATTGATGAGGACTACGATCTGCTGAACGAGTTAATGCGGAATGCTTCTGTGGATCCTGATGAAAAAGTAAAACGTGTCAGGGCGATATTTGACAGCCTGGGGATCCCGGGACTGGTTAAAACAGAAACTTCTTTCTTTGCCGGGAAAGCTTTTGCCTGCCTGGACCAGGTAAATATTGCCGGTGAACGAAAAGAGGTACTCCGGGAGTTTGCGGAGAAATTATTGCGCCGGGAGAAGTAAACAAGAAGGCTCCCCGCAGGTCAGCAATTGATCAACGGGGAGCCTGATAAATCGTGTAATACGATGTTTATTTTCCGCCCTTCAGTTCGTCCTGCAATGTCTGCAATTCATCCCAGTTGCCATCGGCGGCCAGTGAAGCCTGTTTAGGCCAGGTGCCGGGATCGTGAGAGCTGAACTGACTTCCTGCGTCTTCGAGGATCTTGTTAAGGTCCTCAACACTTGAAGCGGCTAGCTTTTTGAAAGAATCAATGCCTGCTGCTACAAATACTTCAGCGATCTTGGGACCAATGCCTTCAATCTTTTTCAGGTCATCGCCCTTGGCTGCCTTTTTAGGAGCTGCTTTGGGTTTTTCCTCAGCGGCCGGAGCAGCTTCCTTAACAGGAGTCGTTTCCTTAGCCGGAGCAGCTTCTTCTTTTGCCGGCGCGGCTTCCTTCTTTGCGGAAGTTGCTTTTTTGGCGGGAGCCGTTTCCTTAGCCGGAGCTGCCTTTTTTACTTTCTTTGCTGCTTTAGGCGCTGCGTCTTCGGGTGCAGCTATCAGCGGCAATACCGATACGAATGTTTTGTTCTCAGCGCCTTTCTTGAAAAGTACTGTCCCATCTACCAGGGCGAACAGGGTATGGTCTTTGCCGATACCAACATTCTTTCCGGGGTGATGCTTTGTGCCCCGCTGACGGACAATGATATTACCGGCTATTGCCGCTTGCCCGCCGAATATTTTAACACCGAGTCGTTTACTATGTGATTCGCGTCCGTTCTTGGAACTACCGACGCCTTTTTTGTGTGCCATGCTCTAATGAATAAAAACGTTAAACGCTAATGTTCCCGATCTGTATTTTGGTGAATAACTGGCGATGCCCGTTCTTCTTCTTGTAACCTTTTCTTCTTTTCTTTTTGAAAACGATCACTTTATCGCCTTTCAGATGTGAGACGATCGTGGCTGATATTTTTGCTCCTTTAACCAAAGGCGCGCCGACGGTCACTTTGCCATCGTTATCAATCAGTAAAACGTCGTCAAATTCAATACTAGCGCCCTCATCACCTTGCAGCCTGTGCACAAAGAGATGCTGGTCTTTTGCAACTTTAAACTGTTGCCCGGCTATATTTACTATTGCGTACATAAATTATGTGTTTTAAAACGAGGCGCAAACTTACGGATTAATCCCGAGGAAATCAATGCCCTTCGAGTTTCTTTTTGACGTTGGATTCGATGTAAGCGATGACACGTTCTACTTTAGGCTTGTGCCGGCTGTCTCCACGGTAATTGGTCTCGTAAATTACCTGATATTGTTTACGGTCATAAATTGCTTCGATGGTATATATGCCGGTAGTGGAGTCAATGGAGCCTTCGTTTCGCATTTCATGCGGCAATTCAAAGAAGTTATTGGTATAAAGCGTCCGGTGAAACTCGTTGAGTTCCGTGTTGCTGAACCGCACGGTATCATGCACGGTATCTTTTTCGGGCAGGATAACCGTTACTGTGCCTGGTGCTATATCTATATGAGTCTGTCGTCCGTCCGGTGCTTTAAAATCCACGCGGATCGTCTGGAACTCTTCAAATTTGAAAGGTGCTTTCCGGATCATTTCACGGTAATAGTACCCGCTGTACAGCAGGAATGGCACCACTACCATGACGAAAAGATAGATCTTTTTGAAACGCGGACTCATTCTTTGACCTCTGCATCAGCATAAACCGAAGTGTCTTCTACCGCAGCCAGGTAACGCTCGGCGTCCAGGGCTGCCATGCAACCGCTTCCGGCTGCCGTTACGGCCTGACGATAAATCCGGTCCTGGGCATCGCCGCATGCAAAAACTCCTTCGATATTGGTTTTGCTGGTTCCGGGAATGGTTTTAATATATCCGGTCTCGTCCATATCAAGCCAGCCTTTGAAGACATCGGTATTGGGTTTATGTCCAATGGCCACGAAAAAGCCGGTCACATCCAGTACCTTTTCTTCCCGGCTCTGGTTATTCACGACCCTGACCCCTTCGACCGTTTGTCCGTTCCCGATAATTTCCCTGGTTTCGGTATGAAAAAGGACTTCAATATTTGCCGTATGCTCTACGCGGTGAACCATGGCTTTGGATGCCCTGAACTCACCCTTACGTACCAACAAATAGACTTTTTTACAAAGCTTGGCCAGATAGGTGGCTTCTTCGGCAGCTGTATCTCCGCCGCCTACGATGGCTACATCCTGGCCGCGGAAGAAGAACCCGTCACACACTGCGCATGCGGAAACACCGAAACCGTTGTATTTTTTTTCCGATTCCAGTCCAAGCCACTTGGCAGAAGCCCCCGTGGCCACAATGAGTACATCGGTGGTTACCTGGGTGCTCTCATCAATGGTTACCTTGTAAGGGCGTTCGGATAATTCCACATGGCTCACATAACCAAAGCGAACATCCGCATCAAACCGTTCGGCCTGTTTCCGGAAATCTTCCATCATTTCCGTGCCCTGGGTACCATCGGGATAGCCCGGATAGTTCTCTACTTCAGTGGTTGTAGTCAGCTGGCCCCCGGGCTGAATCCCTGTATAGATAACGGGTTTCAGATCGGCACGTGCTGCATAAATAGCGGCGGTGTAGCCTGCGGGGCCGGATCCTACGATCAGGCAGCGGATATGTTCGGGAGTTTCAGACATTTCTTTTAAATTTCTGGTTGCTGGTTGTTTGCAACGGTTCAGGGTTATCTCTGGTGATGAAACCGCCGCCGATCAGGTCGTCGTTTTCATAGAATACGGCGGACTGGCCGGGGGCTACGCCGGCTACGGCATGGTGAAAATCTATCTTCATCATATTGCTGTCATCGTTTAGTTGCTCAATGGTACTTAGGGTGCCGGCGTCTTTGTAGCGAATCTTGGTGACCGCTTCGGTGGGACCATTCAACGATGCGTATTTTACCAGATTCACATTGCGGACCAGAGCCTGACGGCGGTCCAGTTCTTCTTTCTTCCCCAGGACCACTGTATTGGTTTCGGGGACGATCTCCTTAACGAATATGGGTTCGCCCAGGGCAATTCCAAGGCCTTTTCGCTGGCCAATGGTATAAAACGGATATCCTTCGTGCCTGCCCACGACAGTGCCGTCTGACAAGACGAAATTACCGCCTTTTACCTTTTCTTCAAGGCCATCGACCCGATGGCGCAGGAATGCCCGGTAATCGTTATCCGGGACAAAGCAGATTTCATAGCTTTCACTTTTTTGAGCCAGTTCGGCCTGCCCCATTTCCAAAGCCATGGCGCGTATTTCTGATTTCCGGAAACTGCCAAGAGGAAGCATGGTGCGGCTGAGGTTCTGTTGGGAGACCCCCCAGAGTACGTAAGATTGATCTTTGTGGGTGTCCAGCCCTTTGGAAACCACGTAACGACCGGTTTCATCTGATTTGCGGATATTGGCATAATGTCCGGTGGCGATGAATTCGCAATCGAGCATATTGGCCCGTTTGAGCAGCGCTTCCCATTTGATATGCGTATTACAGAGAACACATGGGTTGGGAGTGCGTCCGGCCAGGTATTCTTCAACAAAATTATCGATGACGAAATCGCCAAATTCATTGCGGATATCCAGGATGTAGTGAGGGAACCCGAAGCTAACGGCAAGGGCGCGGGCATCATTGATGGAATCCAGGCTGCAACAGCCGGTTTCCTTCGAGGAGCTGCCCGAAGAGGCATAATCCCAGGTCTTCATGGTTAAACCAATGACCTCATAGCCTTGTTCGTGCAGCATTACGGCGGTAACAGAACTGTCAACACCGCCACTCATCGCCACCAATACTCTTCCGTGCTTACTCATTCCTGAAATTCCTTCAACAAGCCAACGACTGGCTTTCCAAAATGTTTGCAAAGATACGAAGAGCAGGTCAAAATTGGGTTATAACCACCCTTTTTTTCGGAAGAAATAAAGGGTAATTCCCACTGAGATCACCATCAGGCCAATGGAAAAGGGATAGCCATAGTCCCAGCCGGTTTCGGGCATGATGTCGAAATTCATCCCATAAATACTGGCAATGAGGGTAGGAGGCATAAAGATCACGGCGGCAACCGTGAATATTTTTATGATCTTGTTCTGTTCAATGTTCACCAGACCAAGGAAGGTGTCCTGCAGGTATTCCAACCGGTGGAAACTGAATGCGGCGTGTTCCAGCAGGGAATTAATGTCTTTGATCATGATCCTGATCTCATTGTCGAATTCTCCCGGGACATATTTGCTTTTCAGCATGCTGGAAATAACGCGTTGCTTGTCGATGATCACCAGGCGAAGCATCATGGTGGTTTCCTGCAGCTCAGTAATGTCGTAGATGGTGTCCTGATTCAGCTTTTCTTCCTGGAGCAGTTCCCGGCCGATGCGGGAAATGTCGTTGGCAATCAGCTCCAGGTGGTCCGCATCGAAGTCGATCCGTATTTGAAGCAGTAACATTAAAACATCATATCCATTTCTGAACTTCCTGGGATTTAGCTCAATACGCTTCTTTAGTTCGTTGAAAGATTTAAATTCAGCGCTTCGAACTGTGATCAGGTAATTATTTTTCAGAATGAAAGAGGCCGGTTCAGTGGAATGCTGGTTGTCGGGATGATACACCAGGAAGTTGGAATTGGCGGTGACCATCTTTTCGGTCTCAATGAACCGGGAGCTGCTTTCGATCTCCTGCAATTCCTGCTGATCTTGTATCTTGATGTGGAATTTGGTGCTGATAATGCGTTTTTCGGTCTCATCCAGGTTGTTGAGATCCACCCATATCAGATTATTGATATCGATCTGTGAGAGTTTGTAAAGGTTACTTTCCTTTACGATCTTATCTCCAGTTTTATGGTAGATTGCAACCATTGTTCCCGTTAAAGTATTGCTGCCTTGTTTGGCGCTCCTAAATTAGGATTAGTTTGGCAGCTTTCAAAAAAGCCAACAATATGAGTTTTTAAACGTTTAATTTTGACGGTGAATTTTACATTGAATAAACAGCATAGTAATGATTAAGCGATTTATCCTCCTGGCAGGAGGAATTATATGCCTCCAGGCCTGCAATAAACCTGCCGAAAAATCTTTTGAGCTTCAGGTAAAACTGGAAGGCCTTCGCGAAGGAGAAAAGGTATATTTATACACGCCTGATACTGCTTCACTTGAGCCGCATCCGGTGGATTCAATTCCATATAAGGCAGCCGGCGTCTCGTTTGAGCAGACACTGGAGTATCCTTACCCCTATTATTTAGTCTTTGAAGAACATGAAGGGGCCGTGGAAGTATTCGCGGATCAGGGCAAAATCAATGTCACTGGAAACGTAGCGCATATCGCCACGGTAAAAGTAGATGGATCGGCCGCACATGATACGTACCGCCAGGCGATCACAGGATTAATGGAGATTGATCGCAAGGAGCAGGCCCTTTACAGACGGTTTTCAGAAGCCCAACAAAAGAACGATCCTGCCCAGGCAGCTATTCTGGAGCAAGAATATCATCTGCTGACAAAAGAACGGGAAGATTTCGTGGTGGAGTTTATGGGCAATAACCCGGCCTCCCCGGTGGGACCTTATCTTGTTAACGCATTGATCTATGACCTGGATTATCCGAGTGTGCAACCGGCTTTTGAAAAACTCAACGCAGAATCAAAATCTCATCCCTTTGCTAAACGCCTTTCCAAACGACTTGCCATTGCAAAGAATACTTCGGTAGGCTCGCCGGCGCCGGCATTCAGCGGGAAGAACCCCGATGGAGAAACTGTTTCGCTGGAAGGATCGCTTGGTAAGATCACGTTGGTTGATTTTTGGGCATCCTGGTGTGCCCCCTGCCGTCGGGAAAACCCAAACGTGGTGAAGTTGTATGAGGAATTTAAGCCACACGGACTTGAAATTATCGGTGTATCCCTGGATGACAACCCCCGGGACTGGAAACAGGCGATACAGGATGACCAGCTGGGATGGAAACACGTTACCGATCTGCAGGGTTTCCAGTCGGCCATTGCACAGGATTACGGCATTATGGCGATCCCCCAAACCTACCTGCTGGATGAGAACGGGGTAATCATTGCCAAAGGCTTACGGGGAAAAGCCCTGCGTGAAAAAGTGGAAGAACTACTCGGAGGTTGAGATGAGCACCGATCGTTATTTACCGGTACCCTGGGATTTCAGGGAAATGCTGGATGAAGCCATCCGGGAGGGAAGACGTGGACGCATCCATTATTTCAGCCATGTATCCGATGCTGGTGCATCCGGCGAAGTCAAAGCTGATCCATCCGGGGCCGGCGAGTCGGCTGCCTCCACAGCCGGTAACAGGACAGCCGCCGGCATTTCTGCCACCAGCGCCTCAGTTGGGATTGGACAAAGCGAAGGCTGCATCAGGGAACTGAAGCGGGAGGCATCCGGAGAATACCTGTTTACCGACAGCAGAGATAAGATCCGGCTCGATACGATCATCACCCTTTTTGGAAAACCAGGACCGGCGTTCAATGATTACGAAAGTTACGGGAATGCTTGCATGGCCTGCCGTGACGATGACGAATAACGGGCACGCTAAAAAAGGAAAGGGGCCGCCCGTGGGCAACCCCTTTTAACCTAAACCTAAGCGATAAAACTAAAATCGTTTGATATCATACCCAAGTAGCGACATCAATCCATTTCAAAGTCTTCGCCTTCTCCACCGCCCATTCCTCCGTCATTTCCATTTCGGTTGCCGCGGCGTTCCCGTCCGTCTTGCAGTCTTCCAAAGGTGTAGCTGAAACTAAAGGTAAGATAGCGGGACTGGCGTTGATAGGTGCTTGTTTGATTGTATGAACTGTTCTGATGGTTCATGCTCCATTGCCGGTTATTAAATACATCAGAAAATCGAACTGAAACATCCGCCCGTTCATTGAAGAAGGTCCGTCGTATCCCCACATTGCTGATGAAATTCCCTTTCATTCTTCCCTGGGCGATGGATCGTGGTCCCCGGTAATAGGCAAAAACATACCCCTTGAAATCGAAAGGAAGGGGAAAGAAGGTTGAAAAGTTGGAGGTAAACGCCGTGGTCTGGTTATCCTCTTCAAAGCCGAATACCTCGTTCTGACGCACACCCACACTCAGTCGGACATTCCATTCGGGAAGAATATCCGCTCCCATGCCGGTTTCCAGGCCGTAATAGCGTTCCTTTCCGATGTTCTCGAAATTCGTGTAGGAAACCCCTGCGGTATCTACGGTGCGTATCCGCTGGATCGGTTCATTGCTGTGGCGGTAAAATACCGAAGCATACAGATTGAACTGATTAACGAATTTATTATAACTGGCCTCAAAGGAGTTGCTGAATTCGGGTTTCAATTCCGGATTCCCCGATTCGATGTTCTCCGGATCGGAATAATCCACAAACGGATTCAATTCGTGCCACCTGGGAGTCCTTGCCCTGCGACTGTAGCTGAAAGTAATGTTATCCGTATTCTTCAACCGGTAAGACAGATTCAGCGTGGGAACCAGATTCAGGAAGTTGGTTTTGTAATATTGGTCAAGCAAGTGCTGGGTGGTCTCCAGAACGGAATTTTCAAGCCGTAAGCCAGCCTGAAGGCTAAACCGTTCCCATTCAGTCCGGTACATGCCATACACCGAATAATCGCTTTCAAGAGAGGTGAAGTCATTAGAAAGCGCGTCATTCACTACAAAATCTCCCGTTGCCTCATCATAGAATTCGGCACGAAAAACATTCTCATCTGTTTCCCAGTCGGCACGGAAACCTGCTTCCAGACGTGATTTCTCACTAAATGGCTGCACGTAATCGCCTTCGATGGTGAACCCGACATCATTGCTTTCGGAAATCTGATTCTGAAGATTATCCAGGCTTTCCCACTCGCTGTTCTGATCATAATGCATGTTTTCATCATCAGCGCGGGTGGAATAATAGGCTTCCAGATTCAGAATATGATCTTCGTTTGAAAAGGTCTTGTCAAAATCAATCCCTGCCCGGTAGTTCCAGCTGTTTTCCTGATTGTCGATAAGCCGGATGTAAGCTGAATCAAGCGATTGCCGGCTGTCCAGAAAACGCGTGTTAAGAGTTTCGTTTTCGTCTTCCGTATCGTGTCCTACTCCAAAGAAAGCACCGATCCTGGTTTTGGAGTTAAAGTTATAATAAAGGTTCCCATTGTAGGAAAAATCCTGGTCCTTGTCTGTGCCGCTGCGGTTCTGATCAGTGAAAAAGACGTTTCCCGCCGGAAAGTTTTCCCGGAAAAGACTGCTGCTGGAAAGGTCCTTATCATATTCAAATGCAACGCTGTTATTGAAGCTGAATTTCTTTTGTGCAATGTTGATGTTCAGAGAAGGAGAGTAGGTGTTATTGGAAGTGATTGACATATTGGCAATACCGCTGACGCCGGTGAGGTATTCGCTTTTGGTAATGATATTCAGCACGATGCCCCCGTCTTCTGTGGAATACCTGGCCGACGGGCTGGTTACCACTTCCACCTTTTCAATCAGATCAGACGGAATCAGCTTCAGAACCGTTTCAATATTATCGCCGTAAATCCGGGAGGGTTTACCATCAATCAGCACACTCACGCCCTGTCCCATGACGCTGGGGACACCTTCCTGATCCAGTTCCACCATAGGGATCTGTTGCAGAACATCACCGGCGTTAGTGCTCATGGACTTTATTCCATCCGAAACAGTGAAAATGGTCTTGTCCAGATCGTATTGTACATCCAGGGCTTCCGATTCAACAGTGACTTCGTCGAGGGTTTCGGCATCCAGATGGATCACGATTGAACCCAGAGCGGTTGTTTCACCGGCTTTGACCCGAATATTTCCCACGATTTCTTCGGTATAACCAACGAAGCTAACCCGAATCGCATAACGTCCCGGCAAGATGTTGCCCAGGGTGAATTTTCCACCAGACTCAGTCTGGGCGCCAGCCACAAAAGAGGAATCCGGAAGAGCAAGAAGTGTCGCACTTGCGAAATCAACCGGTTCGTCTGATCCGTCCAGAACTGTGCCGGTAATGGTTCCGGTTTGTTGCGCGCTGGAAAAGTCCGGGAAACAAAAAATGCTTCCCGCGAGTACCGATAAATATATAGCGTTTCTGAGCATACGCTTCAAATATCGCATCTTGATCTATTCGAAACCTGATAA
>DATCYD010000226.1:0-11492 GCA_036570465.1 Anseongella sp. | reverse complement strand
GATCCCGTTCCTGAAGTGCCCCTTGAAGAGTACGGCGGGCTGACGGTCAAATTCACGGAAGTGGAAATGCACGGCGATCATCATCATGAAATGGAGGATCCGGAGATCGTCGAAATTAAATTCAAGTTTGAAGATGGCCAGGTAGTGATCGACGGGGAAGACCATGTCCACCTGGACGAAGGACTGACCTATCTGGCCGAGATCACGATCCTGGACGACGGACAGGAGATCAACGACGATTTCGAACCGGAACTCCATCAGTTCTTTTTTACCGGTGCACCTGAGGGCGTACTTGACTATGCCTATATCGATAAGGACAAGGACGGTAAAGGCGTTGGATTCGAAGGGTATCTGACGGTGCTGAAGGAAACCGAAGTCGGGTTTGATTTCAAGGTGGCCCTGATCCATTTCAGCCGGGAAGGGGACAAACCGGATATCGCCTGGAACGACCCTGATTACGCAAACAAGATAGCCGGGGTAGGCCACCACGATTTTGAAGGGGGCTTCGAGCTTCATCCGGTGGAAGGCCATCATGATCACTGAGCGATTGTTTTCATCATTAAATGGCGGTCCTCGCGTGAGGGCCGCCATTTATAAACGTCAACCGGTTGGAGCCTTCTTCCCGATCATTCTTCGTAAATTTGCCCTAATGAGCAAAAGCGAGCGTCGGTTCCGGGAACTTCTCGAGAGGCATCATGTGAGAAAGACAGGCCACCGCCTGAGCGTACTGGGCATCCTTTCTTCCAGGGAGGGCGCTACCAGCCAACCGGATCTGGAAGAGATCATGGGCCGGTATATCAACCGGGTTACTTTGTATCGCATCCTTAAAACCTTTGAAGAAAAGGGCATTATCCATAAAGTGGTAGATCTGAACGGCACGGCTAATTACGCGCTCTGCACTTCAGACTGCACGGAGCACGGCCACCGCGATCAACATGTGCACTTCAAATGCCAGGAATGTAACCGGCTTTACTGTGTAGATACCGTTCGCATCCCATCCTTCAAAATGCCGGAAGGGTTTGAGATGGACGCTATTCATTTGGTTGTATCGGGGAAATGCCCCAAATGCAGTACTGATAAATAATGCAACTTAGTTGAAAAACTATCTGTAACGGTTTTCATTGCTTCAACCACTGATACAGTGTTTTTCGACTGATTCCCAGTTTCGAGGCGGCCCTGGTCTTGTTTCCTCCGGTTTCGGCAAGCGCCTTCTGAGCCTTTTGCTGATTGTTGGGTTCTCCGGCAGAAACAGAGGTTGCCTCTGCATAAAAGAATTTCCCTTCCAGAATGGGGTCATCTTCGATCAGCGCATGGCGGGTGATCACCTGTTCCAGTTCCCGGACATTGCCTGTCCAGTGATGGTGTTGTAGCCTGTTCGAAAAATCATCGGTAATCCCCGTCAGTTTTTTGTTGAACTTCAGGGAGAGCTTGGTGAGGATGTTGGCTGTCAGAAGCGGGATGTCGCTGCTTCGTTCTCTAAGTGGGGGAAGGTTGATGATAACTGTGCTCAGCCTGTAATATAAATCGATGCGAAACTTGCCTTCGGCAACCAGTTGCTGAAGATTCTGGTTGGAAGCGCAGAGGATGCGCACATCTACCTGCAGGGGTTTCTGACCACCGAGGGTTACAATTTCGCCTTGCTGGATTACCCGTAACAGCGCTGCCTGGGCGTGGGGGCTCAGGTCGGCGATCTCATCCAGAAAAAGGGTCCCCTTGTTTGCCAGTTCGAATTTACCCTGGCGCCTGTGAGTAGCCCCGGTGAACGCCCCTTTTTCATAACCAAAGAACTCGCTTTCCACCAGTGTGTCGGGGATAGCGCCGCAGTTTACCGTGATAAAAGGATGATTCTTGCGGGGGCTGAGCAAGTGTATTTGAGTAGCCACTAATTCTTTGCCGGTGCCGGACTCCCCGTCGATACATATATTGACATCGTATGGGGCCACTTTGTTGATCATGGTGTACAGGCTTTTCATCTGTGGGGAAGAACCAATCAGGTTGCCGAATTTTGGCAAGGGATTCAGATCACTGTCAGGAAAGGGAATGTTCTTGAAGCTCCGTACTTTGGAATTGATCGTCTCAATCACCGGGAATCGTTCGAATACCGAGCCTCCCGCATAGCCGTGAATGGGTACTTGCCGGATAAACTCGTCGAAGTCTTCAGGCTTGGTTACCGATCCTCCATAGAGCAGGCAAACCGGTTTTCGTCCCGAATGGTGTACGGCCGCCAGCATTTCCCGTGCCCGGGTAATGGAGAGTTGAAGTTGGTTTTTCTTTTCAATGGTGTCTTCGATCTCGAACGTTAGCCCCACATTCAGGATCAGCGCGTCTGCCCGGCTTTTGGCAAATGTGTATGCTGCTTCAGGTGTCAGTGCAAATCCAAAGGTGGTAAAGCCCATTTGCCTGGCCAGACGGAGCATTCTTACTTCGGATGCGATCCCAAGGCCTTCTTCTTCCAGGCGGCCGCGAATTGTTCCGTCAATGAAGCCGATGGCCGGCCAGTTTGTTACTCCCTCCACACCCAGGTTTTGCAGTCGTTCCAGTCTTGTTCTGAGTGACATGGAGGGATCTGCTGAAAAAACACCCGCTACCACAGGAGTACTCCCGGAATGGGCCAGTATATGTGTTTTTAGCAATTCTTCAGTTTGTTCATTTGCGTTTCCGTAAGGCATAAAGGCGGCCAGAGAACCAAACCCCATGTTGCGGTATAGGCCGGCATTTAAAGCGATGATCAGGTCTGCACCCGCGCTGACCGATGCTTTGACAATGCGTCCGCTTCCGGTAACCACTGCGATCAGCGGCGATTTCAGCAGATTGGCTTTCCGGATGTTGTCAATTAAATGGGCCATGAGGTTACATGTTGTAACCCAATGTTACAAAAATTATTGATAGCAATGGCAACAAATGAAGTACGAAATCGAGTATAATAAATATAATACCCTGATGGTAAGTAGTTTGTGTTTCATTTTTCAAAAATGGTCCCACATTTGTCTATAACCAATCTCCTGAACCAAGTAAATTCATAAATAATAAACTCAATACATGACACCATTATCCAGATTGGAAATACTCAAGGACCTGCGGCAAAAGATTGACGCCGGACAACCCATCATTGGCGGCGGAGCCGGTACCGGTATTTCAGCCCAATGCGAAGAGGCGGGAGGGATTGACCTGATCGTTATCTATAATTCAGGTCGGTACCGGATGGCGGGAAGGGGCTCGCTGGCCGGATTGTTACCTTATGGAAACGCTAATCAGATCGTCATGGAAATGGCGAATGAAATACTTCCGGCGGTAAAACGTACTCCGGTGCTGGCAGGAGTCTGTGGAACGGATCCTTTTATGTTGCGGGATTCTTTTTTGAAAGAACTTAAGACGTTGGGTTTTGCCGGGATACAGAATTTCCCGACAGTGGGTCTTATCGATGGGGTATTCCGGGCTAACCTGGAAGAGACCGGGATGAGTTATTCACTGGAGGTGGATTGCGTGAAAGCTGCCAGGAGCCTTGATCTGCTTACTACTCCTTACGTGTTCAATACCCACGAAGCCAGACTGATGGCTGAAGCCGGTGCGGACATTATCGTCGCTCATATGGGACTTACCACCAAAGGAAAAATTGGAGCGAAGACCGCCCGGAGTCTGGATGAATGTGTACAGGAGATCGGGGAAATTGCCCGTGTATGCCGTCAGGTGAACAGCGAAATCATTGTGCTTTGCCACGGTGGGCCCATTGCTGCTCCTGAAGATGCGCAGTACATACTTGGAAGAGTATCGGGGGTGCACGGGTTTTACGGAGCCAGTTCCATGGAAAGGCTTCCCACCGAAATTGCAATAACTGAACAGGTTAAGAAGTTTAAAGGGATCTCATTTAAGACCAATACATTGTCCAATGGATAGGAAGGTAGTCCTTATCGGCGCATTTGACACCAAGGGGCCCGAATACTCGTTTCTGGCATCCCTTATTGAAAAATCCGGATGCAAACTTATTACAGTCAATACCGGGGTCATGGACGATGCCCGGCAGCTTCATGTGGATATTCCGGCAACCGAGGTTGCCCTGGCGGGCGGAAGCGATATTGAATCGCTCCGAAAAGCAGCCGATCGAGGAAACGCCATCAAGGTGATGTCAGATGGGGCGGAGGTGGTTGTCAGACAATTATTTGACCGCGAGGGTTTCGATGGGATCATTGGGATGGGCGGAACCGCGGGAACCAATGTGGTCACAGCATGCATGCGGGGATTGCCTTATGGTTTGCCCAAAATCTGTGTATCTACTGTTGCATCCGCCAATGTTTCCCCTTACGTGGGCATCAGCGATATTATCATGATCCCATCTCTGACCGATATCGCAGGGATTAATTTTATCAGTAAAATGGTGCTTAGGAATGCTGCCGGGGCGCTGAAAGGCATGTTAGGAACCGGGCATGACTCTACTGCGGAGAAACCCGCGATTGCTGTGTCCATGTTTGGAAATACCACCCCTTGCGTGGATCGCTGCCGTGAAATACTGGACGAAAATGGTTTTGAAACCCTGGTTTTCCATGCCACGGGAGCCGGCGGCAGAACCATGGAGAAACTGGCGGCTGAAGGTGCTCTGAAAGGGGTGCTGGATATTACCACTACCGAATGGGCTGATGCGCTTTGCGGTGGCGTATTCAGTGCCGGAGAAGAGCGGCTTAGCGCACCGGGCTCGGCAGGTATCCCGCATCTGATTTCTCCAGGCTGCATTGATATGTGCAACTTCGGAGCGCCCGACACCATTCCGGCACGCTATAAAGATCGCCTGTTTTATGAATGGAATCCGAATGTAACCCTCATGCGAACAACTCCTGAGGAAAACCAAAAAATGGGTGAGTTATTTGCAACCAAAGCCAATGCCGCGAAAGGAAAGGTCGCTTTCATTATTCCAATGCAGGGATTTTCCATGTTGGATTCCCGGGATGAAAACGATCAGCCTCAGCTTTTCTGGGACGTTGCAGCCGATCAGGCATTTCTGACCGGTCTGAAAAATACACTGCATCCGGGAATAGAGATCATGGAGCTCGATGCCAATATTAACGATCCGGTCTTTGCCGAAAAGGCTTCATCCGTATTCCTGGAAATGCTTTAACCCACTTAACAACCTTAACTTAAATCAATATGATGCAACGATTTTATTTGTTCCTTTTGATGCTTGCCTCCGGACTTGCCGGTTGTTCCGGAAACGGATCGGGCAGCGGAGAAGACCGCGGCTCTTTACTGGACATCGATTCGGTTCCGGCTGCTCAGGTCCTGGTACCTGGTTTTTCAGTACAGGAACTCCCCTTATCAATAAGCAATATCAATGTGCTCCGTTACGGAATCGATGGCCGGTTATACGGACTGGCCTATGATGGGCATATTTATGTGCTTACCGATTCCACCGGTGACGGCCTGGAAGATAAAGCCGAGTATTGGTGGGATAAGAATACCATTGTAACCCCGGTAGGTATGGTACTGGCCGAAGAAGGCATTTATGTGACCAGTCATAACAAGGTCTCCCTGCTGAAAGATACCGATGGAGACGGAAAGGGTGATACTGAAGAAATTATTACCTCTGATTGGGTGAAACCCCAGGTATATACCGGGACTACTGCCACCGGTGTGGACGCATTCGGGATTGCCCGCGATAAAGACGGTACCATTTACTTTGCCCTGGGCAATGCAGATTTTACCAATGGCTATCTTGTGGATTCTCTGGGTAATTCCAACTATGACATTCACAGTGAACGGGGAACCATTCTGAAAATCAATCCCGGTAGCAATACCCGGGAGATCTATTGTACAGGCACGCGTTTTCCTGTGGCCATGGCCTTTAATGCCGAAGGTGATTTATTCGCCTCTGAACAGGAAGGCGCTACCTGGCTGGCGAACGGCAATCCTTATGACGAATTGCTTCATATCCAACCGGGACGGCATTACGGATTCCCTCCGAGGCATCCGGAATATCTTCCGGACGTGATTGACGAGCCCAGTGTATTTGACTACAAGCCCCAGCATCAATCCACTTGCGGGTTGAATTTCAATCTTCCTGTAAACGGTGGTCCGGTATTCGGACCCGAATGGTGGCGGGGGGATGCATTTGTGAGCGGCCTTTCGCGGGGAAAGATCTATCGTACAAAACTAGTAAAGACCGCATCAGGATACGTTGCCAGGAACGCGATCATTGCTTCCCTGCCGGCACTGGTGGTGGACGCAGCTGTTTCACCCGATGGAGCGATGGTCGTATCCACGCATAGCGGTCCGCCTGACTGGGGATACGGCCCCGCGGCCCGGGGCAAATTATACAAGATTACCTATACACAACCAGAAGCGCCTTCACCGGTTGCCGCCTGGTCACCGGCGCCTGGACAGGTAAAGATTGCATTTGACAAACCACTCGATGAGAATGACCTATCTTCTGTTTCAGGACAGATCGCCATTGAATACGGGCAATATGTAGAAGCAGCCGACCGCTTTGAAGTACTTCGCCCGGGGTACAAGGCGGTAGAGCGTCAGATCAATTATCCCCGTGAGAAGTTGCAGGTGAAAAGCGCTTACCTCTCGGATGACCGGCAAACCCTGGTGATCAATACCATGACGCATACTTCCCCGGTGACTTATGCAGTCACCCTGCCTTCTTTTCAGGATACTGAAACTGAGCCGGGATACATTGCCCAAAGCCCGGCCATCGATCTTTCCTATGACCTCAGCGGCGTGGAAGTCAGCTGGCGGGATGCAGCGGGTGGAACTCCCTGGACAAGCTGGACGCCGCACCTGAATCTGAAGGTTGGCCGGGCATTCATGGCCCCCACCAGACAACAGGATTCTCTGGAGCATGCCCTGGCCACACCAGGAACCATGACCTTTAAAACACAGCTAAATCTCTGGCACATGCTTTACCCGGATGTGCAACCGGGGATGGTACTGGGTCACACATATCCGTTGGAAGACGTGAATATCTTTCTTCATTCAGCACAGCCGTTAGAGGTCCGGGCAGATTCCGGGATGGTGTACCCCTCTGTCAAAAAAGGAGGTGTTTATGAAACGATCGTGTCTTTTAAACAGGTCAAAAAACAAGCCTATCCGCTGGAAATTTCCATGAAGACCGGACCGGCATCTTCCGAACCCATGCTGGAGGTACATTATACGACAGCTGAAGACTCCCGGCCTCGCGCCTTGCAGATTCACCGCTTTATAATGCCCTGGGTCGAAAATATCTTTGCAAAAGAGCTTAGCGTGATCCAGGAGCGGCCTGAACTGGCAGGTGGGAACTGGGCCCGCGGCAAAAAGCTATTCTTCGGAGAAGCAACCTGTTCCACCTGTCACAGCATCGGCGGAGAGGGCCGGTCCATTGGTCCGGATCTGAGCAATCTGGTATTCCGGGATTACGAATCCGTATTTCGGGACATCAGCGATCCGGGCGCTACCATCAACCCCGATTTTCTGGCTCATACCGTTACGACGAAAGACGGTGATAAACTCACCGGATTCATGTCGTACAAGAAAGATTCGGTGGTGATCCGGGATATAGGCGGCGGCAAGACCGTGATTCCGGTCGGAGCCGTGGTGAGTAATGTCCCGCTTTCATCTTCTTTAATGCCACCCGGCCTCGACAAGATGCTTGGCGAGCAGAAAATGAGAGACCTGATGGCCTATCTGCTAACCTCCCTGCAACCTGCTGATCTGGTGTTCCCCTTCCTTCCGCCGATCCGGAAAAACCTGGAGGCTGAAGAAGTCCTCCGGCGTAGTAAACCTTCTTCTGACGGTGTGAAAACCGACGAGCCCTTCCGGATCCTCTGGGTATCCGGTCCGAAAGACCATGGCCCGGACGAGCATGATTACCCGCTGCAACAAAAACGCTGGGCCCGCCTGCTTTCCCTGGCAGAAAACGTCCAGGTAGATACAGTCAGCCAATGGCCCAGTCAGGAACAGTTTGATAACGCCAACGTCATTGTGTTTTACTGGAATTATCAGGCATTTTCAGAAGAGAACGGCAAGCAACTGGATGCTTTCCTGGAAAAGGGCGGCGGGCTGGTATATCTCCATTATGCAGTGGACGCTACACAACATCCCGAGGCCCTGGCTAACCGCATTGGCCTTGCCTGGAAAGGAGGGGTTTCTAAATTCCGTCACGGGCGGCAGGCGCTGGATTTCGGAGCAGCCGATCATCCCATTACCCGTGGTTTTGAAGATGTTGTATTTGAAGATGAAAGTTATTGGGAGTTGATCAAAGGAAATAAGGAAATCAATTTGTTGGCCAGTGGCAACGAGGAAGGAAAAGACATTCCCATGCTCTGGACCACCCAGCAAGGTAAGGGACGGGTATTTGTTTCCATTCTCGGTCATTTTAACTGGACCTTTGACGATCCCCTGTTCCGTATTTTACTCTTAAGGAGTATTGCCTGGACCGGGCACCGTCCCACTGATCAATTGCTTGATATCGTCAATATGGGAGCAAGAGTAAGTAAATAAATCTCCAAAAAACCTAAAACCAGGAGGTCATTATGGTGCCATTACGTGTATTTTACGGGGTTCTGATCCTGTGCATACTGGGCGGCCCGGCCATTGCCCAGTCAGACATCCATATTACCGGCAAGGTCACCGCCGGAGAAAACAATGAACCGCTGCCAGGGGTGAACGTGACCCTGAAAGGGGAATCCGTTGGTACTACCACGAATGGGAATGGAGATTACCAGCTAAGTGCCCCTTCAGATGCTGTGTTGGTCTTTAGCCTGCTAGGTTACAGGACCATTGAGACAGCTGTTGATGGCAGGACGCAGATCAATGTTTCAATGGAACTCGAAACCAGCCAGCTGGAAGAGGTTGTGGTGGTGGGTTACGGAACAGAAAGCCGTGCGAATGTGACAACATCCATTGGTTCAGTCAGCGGCGATGAGCTCACCGAACGGCCTACCTCCATTAACCTGGTGCAAGGCCTGGCAGGAAAGGTGGCTGGGGTAAGTGTAATGACCAATTCAGGGAAACCCGGCGGAAAGCCTACCATCAAGATCCGGGGGGTGGGTTCCATCAACACATCCAGTGATCCGCTCTATGTCATAGACGGCATCGTTGGCGCAGACCCCACCATGATTGATCCTACCATCGTGGAATCCATGGACATCCTGAAAGACGCTTCCGCCTCTGCTATTTACGGAGCACGCGGTGCCAACGGCGTAGTGGTCATCACTACAAAAAAGGGTAAGCCGAATACGGCAGTGATTTCCTTCAACAATACGTTAAGCATCGGGACGCTTCAAAACACGCCGGATATCCTGGATGCCGAAGGAGCGCTTGAAATGTTGCAGATGCAATACGATTACCCCTACCGGGAAGATCCTGGTACGCCAAGGTACGCGCCGCACCTACCCGATGGAGTGGATTTTACCAGGAAAGCAGACCTGTTCAACCCGGACGGCAGTCCGATATACAATACAAACTGGGTGGAAGCATCCACCCGGACAGCTGTTTCCCACAATCACTCCCTAAGCTTTTCAGGAGGTAAGGATAACCTGAGTGTGCTTGCCAATGTATCTTACCGGAATAACGAAGGCATTATGCTGAATAGCTATGACAAACGGATCAATGCCTTTCTGAACATTGGCTGGGAAGTGAAACCCTGGTTGCATATTCAGGGTTTGCTCAATACCGGCGCCAATCAGGGAAATAATGTGGATCTGGATCCGCTGAGCTCCACAGCCTTGCGGAAAATGTCAGAGATGCTTCCATTCCTGCCTGTGAAATATCCTGATGGTACCTATTCACGGCAAGGAGATTACCCGGGCGCGGAAGATTCTGAAAATCCAGTTCGACTTCTCAATGAGATTAAAAATGTCGTAGGCAGGAATTTTTCACTGGCCAATATGACAGCCACATTCAGGTTAAGCCCGCACCTTGATTTTGTGGCCATTGTTGGGGCACAGACTTCTTCCGGCTACGATTATTATTATGCGGGGACTACGCTCAGGGGCGTGTCTGAAAGCCAGGGAGGTGTGGCCAGGAGAACTGAATCTCATACAGGCGGATGGACCAATGAAGATTATTTCAGCTACAAGAACTCATTCGGGAAGCATAACCTGAATGTAATAGGAGGAGCAAGTTGGTATTATAACCGTTTCTCTTCTACTCAGGCTGGTTCGCAGAATTTTTTTGATGATTATTTCGGGTTCAACAGCCTGCAGGCAGGATCCGTAACCGTACCTTCTGTATCCACGCCCACTGGAAACCAGATGAACTCCTTTTACGGGCGGGTGAATTATAATTTCGATGACCGGTACCTGGTTGGAGCTTCCTTTCGCGTGGACGGCTCTTCCCGCTTTGGTTCTGACAAGAAATATGGCAGTTTCCCCTCTTTTTCTGCCGGATGGAACATTTCCAACGAACCCTTTTTCTCAGATCTGAGCACAACCATCAGCAATCTGAAACTCAGAGGGAGTTATGGTGTGGTGGGGAATGCCGAGATTGGCGATTATGTGACCCTGGCCCGGTTGAACAATGTGCAAACCAGCTTCAACAACCAGGTGGTATCGGCTGTGGTACTGGGTTCGCTGGCTAACAGCGCCCTTACCTGGGAATCTTCTGAACAACTGGATATTGGCCTGGAGTTGGGCTTATTTAATGACCGGGTAGAGATTATCGCAGATTTCTACAATAAAGTGAACCGCGACCTGCTGTACCTGCGGATACTGCCCATTACCACAGGTTTTACCGGAGTTTTTGATAATATCGGAGATATCCGGAACCGGGGTGTTGAGTTGTCTGTCAACACGGTGAACGTAGCCAGCGCCAATGTCCGGTGGAATACGGGGATCACCTTTACACGAAATCGCTCAAAAGTGCTGGATCTTAATGATGATATTCTGTATCCATGGAGCATCCGTATCATGGAAGGAAGGCCACTGAATGAGTTCTATGGCTACGTTCGGGAAGGAATATGGGGAACTGATGAAGCGGAAGAAGCAGCCACTTTCGGCCGTTTGCCCGGCGACGTGAAATGGAAAGATACCAACGGGAATGGTGTGAAAGATCCCGATGACCGGCAGGTGTTGGGTAATGGAATGCCTGATTTCGAACTGAATATGAGTAACTCAGTGACGTGGAAAAATCTTACCCTGCTTCTGGATTTGCAAAGCATGTATGGCCTGAGCCTCTCCAATACCACCAAACATCTGATGCAGAATGCCGCCACACGCGTGAATAGCTATGACGATATTCTCAACGCGTGGACACCGGATCATCAAAACACGATGGTGCCTGCACTTCGGACGGCCGCAGATCATGGGTCACCCAGCGAAGTGGCTGATTCCTATGCGGTGGAAGATGCTTCCTTCCTTAGAGTCCGGAATATAGGGCTTATGTATCGTGTAAATCCAGAATGGTTCGGGAACATTCCGCTCAGTAGCCTGTCCCTGGGGCTGAACGTGGAAAACGCCTTCCTGTTTAGCCGGTATTCCGGTTTCGATCCTGAATATACGTCTTTGGGCGGACAGCTTGAACAG
>DATCYD010000225.1:0-2379 GCA_036570465.1 Anseongella sp. | reverse complement strand
AGGAACGTGGACTGCGCATTATTGATCATGAAGCGTTGAAACAGCTTCGTGGAGAGAAGGTTCTGATACGGGCACACGGGGAGGCTCCCGAAACTTACCGGACCGCGCTGGAGAACGATATCCAGCTAATTGATGCATCCTGCCCGGTGGTACTGAAACTACAAAACCGGATCAAAGGCACACACAACTCGGATACCAAAGTGCTTATCTATGGTAAACATGGTCATGCGGAAGTAGTGGGCTTGCTGGGACAAACCGGGGGAGACGCGCTGGTTTTCCAGGACTTATCCGAACTGGATGATGTGGAATTGCCCAAACGTTTTGCCCTGTACAGTCAAACCACCAAAAGCACCGATAAGTTTTATCAGATCAAAGAGGAACTGATTCGCCGGGGATATGAAGTAGAAGCCAACGACACCATTTGCCGGCAGGTTTCCAACCGGGATGCCGAACTGCGGCACTTTGCCCGGCAATATGACAAGATCGTGTTCGTTTCGGGGAAAAAGTCTTCGAATGGCAAGGTGCTTTATGAAGTATGCCGCGATCAAAATCCCCATACTTTTTTTATCAGCAGTGTGGATGAACTCAGCGGACAACTGTTTTCCCGGAATGACCGGGTGGGTATTTGTGGCGCTACCTCTACACCCATGTGGCTGATGGAAGAAGTGAAGCAAGCCATCGAGAGTTTTTAGCTATTTTTGCAGGCTGATGATTATGACGAAAAAAGGGATCCTCCTTGTAAACCTCGGTACTCCCGAAAGCCCTGAGACTTCTGATGTACGAAAATACCTGCGGGAATTTCTGCTTGATCCCCGTGTGATGGATATTCCGGCGGTGAACCGGTTTTTTCTGGTGAATGGCATCATTGCCCCGTTCCGTGCTCCCCGATCGGGCGCGTCATATAAGGAAATATGGGACCCTGAAACGGGTTCACCATTGATGCATTATAGTCTCCTGCAGCAGAAATTATTGCAAAATGCCCTGGGCGATAGTTACCGGGTAGGGCTGGCCATGCGGTATCAGAAGCCCGATATTGAATCGGCCCTGGAAGCATTCCGAAAGGAAAAAATATTCAATATTCGTGTCATCCCCATGTACCCTCATTACGCGTCCGCCTCAGGTGGAACGGTTAACCAGAAGGTCATGGAAATCGTCAGCCGTTGGGAGATCGTTCCGGAAATATCGTTTGTGAATAGTTTTCACGACCATCCGTTAATGATTGAAACCATTGCCGACCTGGGGCAGCAATATGATCCGGCAAATTACGACCATATTCTTTTTAGCTTTCACGGTCTGCCGGTCAGGCAACTGATGAAAGCGGATCCCAGCGGGAAACATTGCCAGCAAGTGGCCGGGTGTTGCAGCCGGATAAATATTAATAACCGGTTTTGCTACAGCGCCCAGTGCCACGATACCGCCAGGCTAATCGCCACTCGTTTGAATCTGTCTTCAGAACAATATACCGTCTGTTTTCAGTCTCGTCTTGGGAAAACCCCCTGGGTGCAGCCCTATACCAGCGATGTACTTGAGCGTCTGGCTTCCGAAGGAAAGAAGCGGTTGCTGGTTTTTTGTCCTGCCTTTGTTGCCGATTGCCTGGAAACCTTGTTCGAGGTCAGTGTTGAATACGATGAGGATTTTCGCGCCCTGGGCGGGGAGAAGGTACAGCTGGTGGAAAGCCTGAACGATCATCCCAAATGGATTCAGGCATTGACAGATATTGCCACCGGGTAATATTTTCAACACCTGGAAATCAAGCTTTTTGTCATTTTTTTTTAAATTAAGTAGCGTAAAGGCTATTAATCTCGTTCTGGTTCAGAATCGACTAAAGCTGGCAAGTGAATTGAGAAGTAAAATAGGTTTGAATATAGATGAGGCGATATGACGCTGTTTGAAGGAAAGACAATAATATTAGGAACCCCTACCGACCATCAGTTTTCGGCGATCATTGAACGGGAGTTGAGGCATCAGGGATTTAACGTGGTTAATATCTCTTACAATACATCAGATTTTAAGTATAGAAATATCTTTGAGCGTTTAAAGAGCTTTGCACATAAGAACTTCCTTGAGCATACGGATTACAAGGTATATCTGAAATCGAAACGCTTTGAAGCACAGATACTTGAGCAACTGTCTCGAGTAGGAATCGCTGATTATGCCTTGTTGATCAGGCCTGACCAATACAGTCATCAGGTGCTTGATGCGATCAGGTCCAGGGCCATTCATATCGTAGGTTACCAGTGGGATGGTTTGAGGCGTTTTCCCAATGTTCGCAAATGCATGGATTATTTTGATCGGTTTTTTGTATTTGATCCGAATGATATTGCAGATGAAAACGTGTTGCCGCTGACCAATTTCTATACGAATTCATTTAAAATACAG
>DATCYD010000224.1:0-7932 GCA_036570465.1 Anseongella sp. | reverse complement strand
CCCTCCCGAAGCAGGTTGATGCCAACCAGCACATCAAATTCACCAAGCCGGAGCCCCCGCAGAATATCCACCCGTTCCAACGTTTTAACTTCCGAATGAATATAACGACTCCGGATATTCAGCCGGGCCAGAAACTTGGTCAGCTCCTCCGCCATCCGTTTGGTAAGCGTGGTTACCAACACACGATCCCCTTTTTTTACCGTCTGGTCAATTTCTTCCAGAAGATCATCCACCTGGTTTACTGCCGGACGAATCTCAATTCCGGGATCCGTCAGTCCCGTAGGACGAATCACCTGTTCCACGATCACGCCACCCGTCTTTTCCAACTCATAATCACTCGGTGTCGCACTCACATAGATCGTTTGCGGCGCCAGCTGTTCAAACTCATTGAAATTCAGCGGCCGGTTATCCAGCGCAGCCGGAAGCCGGAACCCATAATCAACCAAAGACAACTTGCGGGATCGATCACCCCCATACATCGCCCGCAATTGCGGAATTGTCACATGGCTTTCATCAATGACCATGAGATAATCGTCCGGAAAATAATCCAGCAGGCAGAAAGGACGCATCCCCGGCGGCCGGCCATCAAAAAAGCGCGAATAATTTTCAATGCCGCTGCAATATCCCAGCTCACGCATCATTTCCAGGTCATAATTTACCCGTTCCTCCAACCGCTTCGCTTCCAGCGGACGTTTTTCATCAATAAACTGCTGTTTGCGGTTTTCCAGTTCCTCCTGGATGCCCCAAATGGCCTGCAGCATCCTTTCTTTCGGTGTCACAAAAAGGTTCGCCGGGAATATCGCCACCGTATCAAACCGTTCCAGCGTCCGGCCGTTCGCCGGATCGATCGAGCTCAATTCCTCGATCTCATCTCCGAAAAAAGAAATGCGATACGCATAATCCGCATACGCCAGGAACACATCCACCGTATCTCCCTTCACCCGAAACGTTCCCCTCCGAAACTCCGCCGCCGTCCGCGAGTACAACAACTCCACCAACCGATGCAAAAACGCATTCCGGGTAATCTTCGTTCCCGTACCCACGCGAAAAATGCTGTTGGAAAAATCCTCCGGGTTCCCCATTCCGTAAATGCATGAAACGGAAGAAACCACAATTACATCTCTTCGTCCCGACATTAATGCAGAAGTGGTCTTAAGCCGGAGTTTCTCAATTTCCTCATTGATATTCAGATCCTTTTCGATGTATGTATTCGACGAAGGCATATACGCCTCCGGCTGATAATAATCATAATACGAAACAAAGTAATTCACCGCATTTTCCGGAAAGAACTGCTTAAATTCCCCATAAAGCTGCGCCGCCAGCGTCTTGTTGTGGCTCAACACCAGCGTAGGCCGCTGTGTCTGCTCGATCACATTGGCTACGGTAAACGTTTTTCCCGACCCGGTCACCCCCAGCAATACCTGAAAAGGGTCACGATTTTGTACCCCCTCTACCAATTGACGGATCGCTTCCGGCTGGTCACCGGTTGGTTTAAAATGAGAATTAAGTTGAAACTGCATTTGCACAAACTTACATAAAATTTCAAGGTCCTGTCTTCGCTAAAGCTGATGTTGGGGCCCCGGGGGCTGGGCGCCCCCGCCCAACATCAAAAGTCGCTCAGACAGGACCTTGAAATTTACGTTGGGGGGGCTTGCAGGGTTTTTCTGATTTTTTTTGCGTGTGCGACAGTTACTTCCGCAGTCTGCGCCACCAGCAGGTCTTCGGCTAGATAACAATATCTTAATGATTTCCAGAAACTTAGTTAACAAATCAAGTCGATCTTTGTCGGGGAGATGACTGAACGCAACGTTGACATAGTTGTTATATCTGATGTGCATCTGGGAACCTATGGCTGTCATGCCCGTGAGCTTCTGGATTATCTCCGGAGTGTTCGACCTAAAATTCTCGTGCTGAATGGAGATATCATTGATATCTGGCAATTCAGCAAGCGCTACTGGCCCGATTCGCATATGGAAGTGATCCGCAAGATCATGAAATTTATTACCGAGGACGTCCGCGTCTGCTACCTCACCGGGAATCATGATGAAATGCTTCGGAAATTTGCCGATTTGAAGCTGGACTCCTTCGAGCTGAAAAACAAACTCGTTCTTGATCTGAATGGTCGGAAAGCCTGGCTGTTCCATGGTGACATATTTGATGTGACCATGCAACACTCCAAATGGCTTGCCCGGCTGGGCGCCATCGGCTACGACAGCCTGATCCTGCTAAACAGTTTCGTGAACTACCTGTTAAAGCTGGCCGGCCAACCCAAAATGAGTTTCTCCCGAAAAATCAAAAGCAGCGTCAAAAGCGCCGTCAAATTCATGAGTGACTTTGAGGCAACCGCCGCCTCCATTGCAATAGAAAACGGCTACGATTATGTGATATGCGGGCATATTCACCAACCCGTGATCAGGACCATCCATACCGATAAAGGATCAATCACCTATCTGAATTCCGGCGATTGGGTGGAAAGCCTTTCCGCTCTGGAATATAACAACGGCAAATGGGAGCTGTATGATTACCGGGAGGAACATGCTAAAACGGCAAAACCCGCAGCCGTTGCCGCTGACTGGACCGAAATGATTCCGGCATCCTGAAGCGGGTGAAGTTTTTGCAGATTTTGAAGCTGCAATTATGTACTTTGCGTATTTGAAAATATTATATGCCATACAAGGGACTGGAAACGGTCATGTGAGTCGTGCCAGGGAGGTGATTCCGCACCTGGAAAAGCACGGGCAGACCGACCTGTTGCTCAGCGGCACACAAGCGGACGTTAGCCTCTCACAGCCATTGCGCTGGAAGCTCCATGGTTTCAGTTTTGTATTTGGCCGGGATGGAGGGGTTGATAAAATGAAAACCTGGCAAATCATGGACCTGGGGCAACTCCGAAAAGACATAAAGGTGCTTCCTCTTGAGGAGTATGACCTCATTATCAACGATTTTGAGCCGGTGACTGCCTGGGCTTGTCGCCTTCGTAAGATCCCATGTATCGGCCTCAGCCATCAGGCTTCCTATCTTTCCCGTTTGGCGCCGCGTCCGTCACGATTTATTCCACATTGGTCTGAGTTGCTCTTTCATTATTATGCGCCGGTGACTCAGGCCATTGGATTTCATTTTCAGCGGTACGACGAGTTTATTTACACACCCGTTATCCGTAGTGAGATCAGGAATCTTATTCCCCGGAATGACGGTCATTATACCGTTTACCTTCCGGCGCACGCAGACACGTTACTGCTAGGGTTTCTGAAGCAGGTGCCCGATGTGGAATGGCATGTTTTTTCAAAGCATACCGTGGAAAGTTACCAGGAAGGAAATGTCCGGGTGGAACCAATCAATAATAAGCGGTTCAATGCCAGCCTGGCCTCCTGTGAAGGGCTCCTTACCGCGGGCGGATTTGAAGGCCCGGCCGAAGCGCTGTTCCTGGGCAAAAAAGTGTGTTCCGTTCCTATGATGGGGCAGTGGGAGCAGCAATGCAATGCCGAAGCATTAAAACGAATGGGGGTTCCCGTTGTGAAAAAAATCGGAAAAGGATTTGTAGAGACCCTTAGGGAATGGATACAGAACGGTCCTGTGATCCCTGTGGATTTCCCGGATCAGACGTCGGCAGTTGTAGAAGACCTGATTCGCCGTTATTCTTTCAGCTGAAGGAAAAAGTCCTGGATGCTAACCCCGAGATAGGCGCAGATCCTTAACAGGGTAGATACCGAAATATTCTGCTTCCCTGTTTCAATTCTCGCTACGTGAATATTGGTATGGAGGTAAAACTCTTCCTGTGTAATGCCTGCCTTTTTTCGCAACTCCTTTATTCTCAGGGCAATACTTACCAGCAAGTGCCGGTGCTGTTTTCCCAACTCAGGATAAACAAGATCTTCTGTTACATCTAGTAGATATTCTCCCATTTATACTGATTTATACATTGTCAGTTAGTCTTTCGACGACTAAAGGTACACAAAAATAAAACAGGAGGGACATAAACCTGCCCATAAAATGACATATATGTCATTTTTATTAAAGTCGGTTTGCCTGGTTAGTATCGTAATTCCTTAATTGATAGTTCCTTATGTGTTCTGGTTGGTTGTTAATTTTTCTTAATTTTCCCGAAAAAATCCTTTACTGAAACTTTAAAGTAGGAACATATCCGGCAAAGCGTATTGATCGAAATATTGCTTTTACCGGCCTCGATTCGCGCAATATGAATATTGGTATCTTCATAAAACTTTTCCTGCGTTATCCCGGATTCCGCCCTTACCTCCCTGACGCGTTCTGCCAGCTCCAGGAGAAATTCCTCTTCTTCCTGTTTCAGCGGGGGCATCGCCTTCTTCCATAGCCTGCTCGCCCTCTGCACTTCTGATCGTAAAGGTCCCCTCATAGGCCCAAAAGATTAAACTTGGATGGCTAAATAATCAAATTTTCTTTAAATGTATCCCTATTCCGCGGTCCCGACAATTACAAAAAAGTAAGTTTTTTTCGATGCCGGAACATGGCCTGACCCTAAAAAAGCGCATAATGGCCTGTAAACACACTTTTTGCAACTTTCAGAGCCTTTTCCGGGAACAATAAATAAGCGAATAGTTTCTGAATAAACTGACATATATGTAATTGTCCTTCTGGTTTTCCAGCCGTAACTTGCATGAGCTTGACAGCATGAGATTGTTTTTCATAGTGTTCTGAAAATCAGAACGAAATAACTGACAAAGAAGGACAACCTTCGACAATAAATTAAATAAAGTTGTCTATGAAACTGTTTTCGAATTTTTTCTGTTGCTCCACCCGCAACGATGTTTATAACAATAATTCCGCGCGCTTATGAAACCTAAATCTACTTCCCAAAGACGATCAAAAGCTTTTGCTTCGTTTTTACTAACAGTCCTCTTTGCCGCCATGACGGCCTTTTCATCGTATGCGCAGCAACCGATGGAGAGGGTGTATGCGAATGATGTGCAGAAGAGCGATGATGATTATCTGCTAATAATCCGTTCCGGTTATGTGGAAAATGAAGGGAATGCTGTTGATGGGAATCCTCAGACTGCAGCAACGCTTAATTCCACAGGTGTAAGGGTACTTGGAATCAATCTCGGAGGTGAAGCAGTTATCCGATTGCGGTTTACAGGCCCCGATAAACCGGCGCCGGGTACACCGGTGACCGTGAAGATGGGTATGGGAGATGCCGTACTCAGTCTTTTGAATAATATCACCGTGCAACCGATTAATGGACCGCAGACCAATAACAATGGTTCAGGGAATGAAGTAGGGACTTCTCAACGGGTTTCTGATATCGTTGGCGTATTGGCCGGTGAAAATCAAGTAGAATTTACGATTACCCCTTCGGTTGCTTTTGACGGGCTCAAGATTCATTTCGCACCAGCAGATGGCCTTTTGGCAGCTAATGCGTTAGCAACGACTCAAGTCTTTGATGCCCATTTTCTACAGCCAGCAGCCGGTCCGGTTGCCTGCGATCAACCGTTTGATTTATTATATGGTGTAACAGGATCTATAGGTAGCGTCCTTGATCCGGTTGAGAATCCCTACAATTCCATCGATGGAAACCCTGCAACATTTGCAACATTAAATGCGAGTCTCAGTGCCGTAGATAACCGCACGCATTTAACAGCTATCTTTCCCTACACAGCTCCGGCCGGAGATTCAGTGCATATTCTTATACAGGATCCCGGCGGCTTGCTGGACCTGGCACTTTTGTCTGAAAAATTTTATGTAAAAACCTTTAACGGAACCACCGATAACGGTTATCTTGATCTTGACCAAAACCTGCTGCGCCTTCGTTTGCTGGCAGGAGCAAGTGATATTTATGAGTTGACCTATCCAGTTGACCAGCCCTATGACCGTATCCAGGTGGCCGTAGGCGGAGGCCTTGCATCCGCTTTGGAACACCTCAACGTCTATGAAATAGGCCGTCTTGCTGTAGGGCCCTCTGTGACAGGAGTGGTTGACGGTGTGCTGCTGGCTTGCGAGGGCGATGCCGTCAGTCTTGCGATTGAAAACCCCGAAGCGGGTGTGACCTATAACTGGTACGATGCAACAGACGCTTTGGTTGAAACTGGTGAAACGTTTGATCCCGGTGCGCTTGCTGCCGGTGACCATATATATTATGTAACTGCTACCCGTCCTGGATGTACGACTGAATCCGGTCGTACCATGGTGGTCGTCACGGTGAACCCTTCCGCCCTGGCTACTGACATCACCATCGATGATCTTAGCACCTGCGTAGGCACGGCAGCGGTACTGACTCCCACCACCACGTTGACCAATCCGGTCTTTGCCTGGTATAAAGACATTAATAAGACAGAGCCCATTACCGACGGCCTGACCGAAGGTGCGGTAAGTTATGCAGTTGATGCGGCTGGCGTACTAACAGTCACCGGCCTGACCGCCGACGCTACTTATTATGTAAGTGTCGAAGGTGATGAAAAATGCGAGAACGCCGCTGGTGACTTGAAACCGGTTAATGTGACGGTAACGCCTGTGCCTGATGTGCCCGTGGTGGCACCATCGATGTCAGCGAATACCGGCGAGCTGGTAACCCTGACGGCTGCATTGCCCGCCGGAGCGCCGGCAGGCGCTGAGATTGTCTGGTTCGATGAGACGAATACAGAACTCGGTATTGGTGCCAGCATCCAGGTAGGACCATTCACGACCCCAGGCACATTGACCTACCATGTGGCAGTTCGGGTTAACGATTGTTTGTCAGCGTTTGCTGATGTTGCGATCATAGTCACCGGAGACCCGGTACTTCCCAGTGAAACCTGTAACCTTCCAATCGCTCAGGACAATGGAGTGGATGGAATACTGTGTGTACTTTGCCAGGTCACTGACCCGAATAATTCGGTGGATGACAACGCGACTAACTTTACACACCTGACGGTAGGCGCAGGCCTGGCCGCTTCAGTCTATCAGCAGCTGATCTTTGATCCGGCAAGTACGGAATCCAACGACAGCATCCGGGTGCATGTGAATTTCCCGGGCGGTCTGGCAGACGCAGGTGTCTTGTTCCAGAGCACGGAACTGATCGTGCTGAACGGTACCACTGAAGTAAGCCGCTACGACCTGGAAGATGCCCTGCTGACCCTACGTTTGCTGGGCGGTTCGGAATACGAGGTAACGATTCCTGCCGGTGGTGATTACGACCGGGTGGAAGTGCGGCTGAACAGCGGATTGCTTTCAGCAGTCACCAGTCTGGACGTTTATGGTGCCCAGATCATCTATCCGGCTCCGACCGATATTCCGGTAGATCCGGTCGTGGTATGTGAAGGTGAGACACCTATCATTACGGACACGGCCGAACCCAATACCGAGCTTCGCTGGTACGATGCTGCCATTGGTGGCACGCTGCTGGGAACCGGTAATAACTTCAGCCCGCCAACTGCGCCGACTGCTTCAACCATTTATTATCTTGCAATAGCCAGGGACGGAGTAAATTGCGAAAGTCCGGACAGAACGCCGGTAGAAGTAACGGTGAACCCGACGGCCCTCGCTGCTGACATTACACTGGACGACGTCGCAGCCTGTATAGGCACGGCAGCAGTACTGAGTCCCACCAGCACGCTGACCAATCCGGTCTTCGCCTGGTATAAAGACGCTAACAAAACGCAACCCATCGTAGCAGGCACCGAAGCAGGTGTTACCTACGCGATTGACGCCGCTGGCGTACTAACAGTCACCGGCCTGACCGCTGATGCTACTTATTATGTAAGTGTCGAAGGCGACGAGAAATGCGAAAATGCCGCTGGCGAGCTGAAAGCAGTGAACGTAACAGTTACTCCTCAGCCCGACGCACCAACGGCTGCGCCAACGGTATCGGCTAACACGGGCGACCTGGTAACTCTAACAGCCGCATTGCCCGCAGGAGCGCCGGCAGGTGCTGAGATCGTATGGTATGATCAGGCTAATGCGGAAATAGGAACTGGTACCAGT
>DATCYD010000223.1:0-23120 GCA_036570465.1 Anseongella sp. | reverse complement strand
GCCCGATGCGCTTCAGCGGTATTTGCAAGCCTTCGGTTTCTTCCAGCCAGCCCCACATGGCATCAACCATCCCCTTGATCGTATCCTGATGGGTCCTGCTGCGGATCAGGTTGTTGACTTCCCAAGGATCTTCCCGGAGGTCATAAAATTCATTAATATCCCAGACTCCTTGATTGAAGATGTATTTATAACGGTCGGTTCGCACCCCGATAATGGTAGGGGTTTGCGGAAAGGCATACTCCCAATAATATTCGTAAAATACTTTATCCCGCCAGGGGACGTCTTTTCCCCGCAGCAGTGGCGCAAATGACATGCCCTGCATTTGAGAAGGCGTTTCAACGCCGGCCAGGTCCAGGACCGTGGGACCAATGTCAATGTTCTGGACCATTTGTTCCAGCTTATGCCGCTGGAAATGCATGCCCGGCGCCCACACCAGCAGCGGAACCCGCATCGATTCCTCGTACATATGTCGTTTGTCGATCAGGCCATGCTCCCCAAAGCCAAAACCGTTGTCACCCATATAAATTACCACCGTGTTTTCCGCAAGTCCGTTTTCAGTCAGGTAATCCAGCACACTGCCAATGCTCTCGTCAAGGGCCAGCAACGTTTCCAGGTATCGCCTGTAAAAGTCCTCAAAAACAATGGTCCCATGGTACATGTAGTCCACCCCGTGCCAGCTGTAGCGTTGCTCCCGGACCCAGTCGGGTATATCCTGAAGGTTCACCGGCCCTTCCGGCCCGCGGAAGCCGGCGGGTTTTTCCACCGTACTGGTATCGGTCATGCTCAGGAACATCGAAGGCGGGTACCGGATCTTAAGATCCGCGTACTTTCCGGCGTGGCGTTTCGCCGGATAGAACTCGGCATGATTGGCTTTGTGCGAGAGATAAAGAAAGAACGGCCGGTCCGTGTCGATGCTGTCTAGCCAGTTCACGGCGTAACGGGTAAGCAGGTCGGTCATATACGTGCTGTCAGAATATTCCACCTCTTCTCCGTCCACGTTCAAAGTCGGGTTATAATACTGTCCCTGCCCCTTGAAGCTCACCCAGCGGTCGAAACCAGGCTGCGGCTCGTCGTCCTGATTGCCCATGTGCCATTTGCCAATGAAAGCCGTCTGATAGTCTGCCGCCTGGAGGTACTGCGGAAAAAAACGCCGCCCCTCTGGCATGGGTGCTGAGTGATCAACAATCGTATGTGTATGGGCATACTGTCCGGTAAGAATGGATGCTCTGCTGGGTGAACAAAGCGCTGTACTCACAAAAGCATTCTTAACATGGATCCCTTCGCGGGCCATGCGATCCATATTGGGCGTTTCCAACCCCGGTATCTTCCCCATAAAGCCCATGGCATCATACCGGTGGTCGTCGGCCAGGATAAATACAACGTTCAGCGGTTTTGCTCCGGAAATCTTTTCTGCTTTAATCCCGGAAGAAACCGGGCCATCAGCCGATGATGCGCTATCGCGGTTTTGCTGCTGGCAGGCTACGGTGGTCAAGCCGGCAAGAGCGACTGCCATGAACCGGTTTCCTGCAGAGCCGCGGAACCTTGAGAGAAAGGAGATCTTCATATTGTGCAAGTTACGAAAACGTTTCTGGCTTCTTGCCCAGTATCTTATTAATGATCGCCGGGGCGTGTTCCCGGGAGTTCTCGATGAACCAGATATGCGTGTCCATGCCGCCGCACACAACGCCAGCCAGATACAGGTTAGGCATGTTGCTTTCCATGGTTTCCGGAAGATAGGTTGGATAAAGCTTTTCGTCATCGGAAAGGTGAATGCCTATTCTGCGGAGGAAATCGAAATTGGGCTGATACCCGGTCATGGAAAGCACGAAATCATTTTCGATCGTGACCAGCCCGTCAGGAGTTTGGATCTCGGCTTCTGTTTCACGGATTTCTTTTAGGGTGCTGTTGAAGAACGCCTTTATCTCTCCATCCTTGATCCGGTTCTCGATATCGGGTTTTACCCAGTATTTCACGCGCTTGCCTATTTCCGGGCCGCGAATCACCATGGTTACTTCAGCGCCTTTCCGGAAGGTTTCCAGGGCGGCATCGACGGCCGAATTATTGGCGCCCACGACGATGACTTTCTGTCCGGCATAAAAATGCGGGTCCTTATAGTAATGCCGGACCTTTGGCAGATCTTCCCCTTTGATATTCATCTTGTTGGGAATATCATAAAACCCAGAGGCTACGATCACATGTTTTGCTTTATAAACCTCTTTCGAGGTGATTACCCGGTAATGTTCCTGTTCCCGATTAACTTCCAGGACTTCTTCAAACAGGCGGATATTCAGCTGGCTGGACATCGCAATGCGACGGTAGTATTCCAGCGCTTCAGCACGGGTGGGTTTGGGATTATTCGAAACAAAAGGGACGCCTCCTATCTCCAGCCTTTCGGAAGTGGAAAAGAAGGTCATGTTGGCGGGATAATTATACAGAGAATTTACCAGAGGGCCCTTTTCGATAATCACATAATTCAGCCCGGCGGCTTTTGCTTCCAATCCGCAGGCCAACCCAATGGGGCCTCCGCCAATAATCAACACCTCATATGACTGAATTTTGCTCATTTTCTCAAAATCTCCATGCCCGGATCTCCGTTTTCCCGGCTTTCAGGGACCAAAGTACCGAAAAAAATCATGTACTTTTACCAGACTAAACCGATATCATGAACTTGAAACGGAATCTCCTCTTCCTGTTGTTGTTGGGCGGAACAATTTCGGCCTGCAGCCATGTGTCCTCCCGGCAAACACGCGATGCACTTTCCCTGCCGGAGACGGCGGCCGCATTTCTGAGCTCCTTGTCAGAACCGCAACGGAAAAAGGCTTTGTTTCCCTTCGATTCAACAGAACGCTTTAACTGGCATTTTGTTCCCAGGGATCGGCTGGGGATCCCTGTCCGGGAGCTGGATTCCGTACAATTACAGGCCGCGTTCTCGCTACTCAGAACAACACTGAGCGAACAGGGTTATCGCAAGGCGCGAAGCATCATGGAGCTGGAGACCGTTCTGAAGGTACTGGAAAGGCGCGGACCGGAAGACGATTACCGGAATCCGGGAAAGTATTACTTCAGTGTTTTCGGCAAGCCCTCTGCAGAAACCCCCTGGGGCTGGCGGATCGAAGGTCATCATTTATCCGTTAACTACACTTCAACAGACAACCGGCTGGTTTCTGCCACTCCCGAATTCATGGGAGCTAACCCGGCCATTGTGCCCTCCGGACCTGAAAAAGGGTTGCAGGTGCTGAAGGACGAATCCGAACTGGGTTTCCAACTGTTGCATTCCTTAAGCGATGCCCAGCTTCAAAAAACACTGATCAGGGCAGAAGCCCCTTCCGACATCATTACCGGCAACAAGCGAACCGTCATGCTTGAACACAGGGAGGGCATCCGCTTTTATGAACTGGACCGGAAACAGCAGGACCAGTTCATGCAATTATTGAACGTTTATGTTGGCAATTTCCGGGAAGAGTTTTCAGAAGAATTCATGGAAAAGCTCGAAGGCGCCGGCATGGACAGTCTGTGTTTTGCCTGGGCCGGCAGCCTCGAGCCGGGCATAGGGAAAGCTCATTATTACCGCATTCACGGGCCTGTGCTGCTGATCGAGTATGACAACACTCAGAATAAAGCGAACCATGTTCACACGGTGGTACGCGATCTGACCAATGACTTTGGGGAAGATGCCTTGAAACGGCATTATCAGGAAGGACACTCTCATCAGAAAGAGCACCCGCACGGGGAGCATCCGACCGGTGAACATTCACACTGAGGGAGCGCTGCGAATGTTTAACGCATATTGGGCATGCCGCGCATCATCCCTGCCATTTTTGAGGGATTGTTCATCATTTTCATCATCTTCCGCATTTCTTCGAACTGTTTGAGCAACTTGTTCACTTCCACGATATCGTTTCCGCTGCCGCGTGCGATGCGTTGCCGGCGGGTGCCATTGATTATTTCGGGGTGTTCCCGCTCATAAGGGGTCATCGACTGGATAATGGCTTCAATTCCCCGGAAAGAATCGTTGTCCAGATCCACATCCTTGATGGCCTTTCCTACCCCCGGGATCATGCCCATCAAGTCTTTGATGTTCCCCATTTTCTTGATCTGCTGCAGTTGGCCCAGAAAATCGTTGAAGTCAAACTTGTTTTTGCGGATCTTTCGCTGCAACTCGGCAGCCTGCTTTTCATCGATCTGCTGCTGAGCACGTTCTACCAGCGATACCACGTCGCCCATGCCCAGAATACGGGAAGCCATCCGGTCGGGATGAAAAACATCAATTGCGTCCAGCTTTTCACCCGTCCCGATAAACTTGATTGGCTTATCCACCACCGCACGGATCGAAAGCGCTGCCCCGCCACGTGTATCGCCATCCAGCTTGGTGAGCACCACGCCGTCAAAATTGAGCCTGTCATTAAAGGCCTTTGCTGTATTAACAGCATCCTGGCCCGTCATAGAGTCCACTACAAAGAGAATTTCCTGAGGCTGCGCCGCTTCCTTTACCTGAGCGATCTCCTTCATCATCTCCTCATCCACCGCCAGACGACCCGCGGTGTCAATAATGACCACATTATGACCCTCCTGTTTCGCGCGGGCAATGGCAGCCTGAGCAATCCCAACAGGATCCTTGCTTTCATAATCCGTATGCACCGGCACGCCCACCTGTTCGCCAACAATCTTCAACTGGTCGATAGCAGCCGGACGATACACGTCGCCAGCCACCAGTAGCGGTCGTTTCCCTTTCGATTTGATCAGTCGGGCCAGTTTTCCGGAGAACGTTGTTTTACCGGAACCCTGCAGTCCGGCAATCAAAATAATGGTAGGTGTTTGCGATAAATCCAGTTCTACGGTAGAACCACCCATCAGCCGGGTCAGTTCATCGTTGGTAATCTTGATCATCAGCTGGCCCGGCGAAACCGAGGTAAGCACATTCTGGCCCAGCGCCTTTTCCTTTACCGTATCGGTAAACGTTTTGGCCACTTTATAACTAACGTCGGCGTCAAGCAAGGCCTTGCGCACTTCCTTCATGGTCTCAGCCACATTGATCTCGGTGATCGTGCCCTGGCCTTTGAGTACCTTAAACGCCCGGTCTAATTTATCCTGTAGATTCTCAAACATATCTAAACATTAAAAAGCGCAAATTTAGACATTTAGACTGGCATTCGGCACGAGAATTCTTTACTTTGTGCTGTGATGAACCGTTTTACCCTAATTATCGCCTGCGCCTGTATGACGCTGCTACTGGCAGGCTGTGCACAGAAGCCCTATTCGGCGGCGCGCAAAATATATAAGAAACAACTTAAAGCCAGCTACAAACAGTTGAAATCGATGGAAGCGCCCCTGCTGAAGGATTCGTTGCTGGTATTGCCGGCAGGATTTATTCCAACGAGCAATTTCAACCTGCGGAAGCCGAATTTTGTGGTGATCCACCATACGGCACAGAACTCCTGCGAACAAACCTATCGGACTTTCACCTTGCCGCGTACTCAGGTGAGCGCCCATTATGTAATCTGCAAAGACGGAACGGTGACCCAGATGTTGAATGATTACCTGAGGGCATGGCACGGTGGCCGCGGAAAATGGGGAAATGTAACCGATCTGAATTCCGTTTCCATCGGAATTGAACTGGACAATAATGGGTACGAATCCTTTTCTCCGATGCAGATCAACAGCTTGCTGGTATTGCTGGATACCCTGAAAGAAAAGTACAACATCCCGGCGGCCAACTTCATCGGGCATGCCGATATGGCCCCCACCCGCAAGCAGGATCCCAATGCCCGCTTTCCCTGGAAAAAACTCGCCAGAGAGGGTTTTGGCCGGTGGTACAGCCGCCTGCAGGATACCGTGCCCGCAGGTTTCGATCCCATGAAAGCCTTGCGCCTGATCGGTTACGACACTTCCCTTCCGGAAGCCGCCGTGAAAGCCTTCAAACTCCATTTTGTTCAACGTGATACGACGGGTCAACTGACCCCTTATGATGAACGTGTGCTATTTAGTCTGACAAAAGATTTCTAAACTATCCTTAAAGGAGATAATCAATGCGTGAAAGAACATTGATTTGATCTGAAAATCCGTATCTTCATCGTATGCGCTGGCAAGGAAGAAGAAGAAGTTCCAACGTGGAAGACCGCCGGTCTGGCGGGAGACGTAAGGTCGCTCTGGGAGGCGGTCTTGGAACGATCGTAATTGTAATACTGGTTTTAATTTTCGGCGGAGATCCCAGCCAGCTATTGCAGCAAATGCAAACCGGACCGGCAACGGAACAACAAGGAATGCAGCAAATTTCCGCCGAAGATGATTCCCTGGCAGCATTTGTTTCAGTGGTCCTGGCCGATACCGAAGATGTTTGGAACCAGCTTTTCGCCGCCAGCGGGACGGAATACCGGGAACCTGCTCTGGTCTTGTTTCGCGATGCGGACCGGTCGGCCTGTGGATTTGCTCAGGCGGCCATGGGCCCGTTCTATTGCCCGGCTGATGAAAAGGTATATATTGACCTTTCGTTCTACGATGAACTTCGTGAGCAGTTTAAGGCACCAGGCGATTTTGCCATGGCCTATGTAATCGCGCATGAAGTGGGTCACCACGTCCAGAACCTGCTGGGGATCAGCAAACAAGTGCAGTCACAACGGAGCCGGCTGAGCGAGGCTGAGTATAATCAACTGTCTGTTCGCCTGGAATTGCAGGCTGATTTTCTCGCAGGCGTTTGGGCGCATCATGCTCAAAGGGCAAAAAACATCCTGGAAAACGGCGATATCGAAGAAGCGCTGAATGCCGCCAATGCTATCGGGGATGATAAACTGCAGAAACAAGCACAGGGTTACGTGGTTCCTGATTCATTCACGCACGGTAGCTCTGCACAGCGGATGCACTGGTTCCGCAAAGGATATGAAACCGGCGATATTTCCAAGGGTGATACGTTCCAGGCAACCAACCTGTAATATTCAGGGGAATTATTTATTCAACCAGAGATAAAAACGGCTAAACGATCTCAATAAGCCAGTCACCGCCTCCTGGAGACGCTGCAAAGGGGAATTACTGACGGGCGACATATTATATGAAACGCCGGGAAAGTGCTCATAGTATATTTCCCGGACCAGCGGTTTTGCCGGGCTGCCGGAAAAACATTACTTTTCGTTTATGATTGCAAGAGTTTCACTGGTCTTTCTGACCACGTTGTTGCTGGCATCCGGAGGGTGCAAACAGGGAACAAAACAGGTTCCCGCAGCCCGGGATAGCACGGTTTACAAGCCGGAGCCTTACATTGAGGCGGTGCTGGACACGCTCCTCATCGGATCATTCCTGGAAACGCATCCAAGATATCAGCCTTATGATTCGCTTGTACGTGACTTTTATCTGAAAAGAGAATATCACCTGGCCTGGTTTAACCGGGATAGCCTCACCGAGCAAGTGGGCAGCTTTATGAACATGATGCGTCAGGACGAGGCCCTGGGCCTGGCCGACAGCAGCCTGGCAAACCAGCGACTCGGCTTTCTATACGATTCCCTGACCGTTGACGGTGGGCGGATCGAAAGCGAACATCTGCTTCAGCAGATGGAGCTGATGCTCACATCACATTTTTTTCTCTTTGCGGATAAGGCCTGGGGAGGCATGACCACCTCCAACGCCAAGGACCTCGAATGGTTCATTCCGCGAAAAAAAATGGACATGGCCTCCCTGATCAGCTCCCTGCTGGACACCGGGGGCGTTCAACTTGACTCGATCGAACCGCTGCATCCCCAGTACAGCAAGTTACGCGGCTACCTGGAGGTCCTCGACGGGCTGGCTGAAAAAGTTAAATGGGACACGCTTAGGCTGGAAGGGAAAAAACTTATCCCCGGCGATTCCACGCAGCTGATCGGGCGGATAAAGCGCCGCCTGGCATTGCTTGGATTCGGTTACACGCCGGTACCCGGCAAGGATTCCCCCAATCAGTATACAGCGCTTTTTGATTCGCTCATCCGGGATTACCGCCTATGCAACGGCCTGGCTACTGCCGGACATATAGACCAAAAGCTGCTGGACAACCTGAACATCCGGCCTGAAGACCGCATGCGGAAGATCCTGATAAATATGGAGCGCCTGCGGTGGGTTCCCAACGCACCGGGTGACTACTACCTGCTTGCCAATATTCCTGGTTTTATGTTATATGCCTACGAGAATGACAGCCTCATGTGGAGCATGCCGGTAGTCGTTGGAAAGCCTGCGCACCAAACAGTGGTTTTCAGCGGATCAATGAAATACGTGGTGTTCAGCCCCTATTGGAACATCCCCCCTGGCATTCTTGCAAATGAGACGTTGCCAGCGATCAAGCGGAACGTTTCCTATCTGAAAAAGCATAACATGGAAGTAGTCCGGGGAGGCAAGGTGGTTAATCCCGCCACCATCGACTGGAAAAAATACAGCGCCTCGAACTTCCCTTATATGATCCGTCAGAAACCGGGAGGCAGCAATTCCCTTGGAAGAGTGAAATTCCTTTTTCCGAACGAGTACAATATTTACCTGCACGACACCCCTGCCAAAAGCCTGTTCTCAGCTGACTTCCGGTCTTTCAGTCACGGCTGCATACGGGTTTCAAAGCCAGCGGAACTGGCTGAATACCTGCTTCGCAGCGACAGTACCTGGAACAAGGTGGAAATAGACCGGGCCATGCACAGTGGAAAGGAAAAATATGTCACTTTGAAGCAGCCGGTAACCGTGTATATTGGCTATTTCACTGCCTGGGTGGACAGCAAGGGACATCTCAATTTCAGACCGGACGTTTATGGACATGATGCAAAGCTCTCCGGCCTCTTATTTGGCAAACAATGAACCCTAAACCAAACGGTCGCGTGCCGAACCGAGGCCAAAAATCAGCAACAGCGCCGACATCAGGAGGAGAAAGCATAATGGCCATATCCAGCCCTGGCTCAGGTCACGAAGCGCTCCGAAAATGACCGGGCCGGTTGCCGCCAAAAGGTAGCCGAAAGACTGAGCCATCCCCGAAAGAGAAGATGCTTCTCGTCCATTACGGCTACGCAGCGATAAAAAGATCATTGCCAGGCTAAACGCCAGCCCCAGAGCAATGCCAAGCAGAATCACCGATGGGATGATCAACGTCGTTTTGCCGAACAGGATTCCCAGGAAAGCCGCGATCAGGGTAATTCCCATGACCCAGATCAACGGCGTCTGACTCTTCATGCGAGCCGCCACCACCGGCCCGCCAAATACCGCAGGCAACTGGGCCAGCTGAATATAAGACAAGATCCACCCGGCGCGCGCGGGATCCATTCCCCATTCCCGGAGCATATCAGGAAGCCAGGTGATCAGCGAATAGAATAAAATAGATTGGAGACCCATGAATGCTGTGATTTGCCAGGCAAGGGCTGAGGTCCGCCACAGGGAACGTCTCGGGATGGCCTGATCGGTTGAATTCGTGGCCTCCTTCCGCTTCAGTCCCAGAGGTAGCCACACAACCACCGCCAATACGGCCAGTATCGCCCAGATTCCCACCGATCCTTTCCAGCCAAGTCCGCTTAACTGTCCTAACCGAAGACTAAACCCCGAAGCCAGCGCAGCAAACAGATTCATAAAACCCGCATACAACCCGGTCATCCAGCCCAGTGCATGAGGAAAACGTTCCTTTAAATAAGCGGGCATCAGCACATTCCCCACCGTAATGCCACAGCCGATCAATGCTGCGCCTGTATATAGTAAAGGAATGGTCCCGCCGGGACGAACCAGCAAGCCAACGGTAAGCAGGATCATGGAAGCAAACAGCAAGGTTTCGATCCGGTATCGCCGCGCCAACCGGGAAACCGCGCCAGACAACAGACCGAAGGCCAGCACCGGAATGGTTGTCAGCAGACCCGCTTGTACCGTACTGAGGTCAAGCGCAAGGCTTATCTCAGGAAGCACGGGCCCAACCGATGTAATGGGAGCGCGCAAATTAATGGCGATCAGGACAACTGCTGCTGCCAGTAAGTACTGTTTCGCGTTTTGCGTCATTCTTCCTGTGTTTGAGCGGGCGAATATCGCATTAATTTTACTATTTTCGCGGAAACCGTGTGGAAGGAAGGAGTTCGTCGATATGAAAACACTATTCATCTTTACAGCAGGAATATTAACAGGAGGAGCTGTCATTGCCGCCGTCGCATTTAGCAACGGCCCCATTTCATTTAACAGGCAAGCGTTGGTTCCTCTCAGCGATACAGGTGGGACCGGGGATGTTGGGGGCGCTGGGGGCGCTGGCAACCATCATGTAGGCGGCGCCGCACAAGCTGGTGCCGAAGCGGAGACCGCTGCCTGGGAATACCGATGGCACCCTCCAACGCTTCCTGAAGCCATTGCTTTCGCCGGCGAAGAAACACCACTCAACCGCTGGGAAGTCCGCGAACGCCTTGATCGGGAACTGTTGGTAAACAGCTACCTGCATGGAAGCACGCTTTACGTGCTGAAACTGGCGAATCGGATTTTCCCAATACTGGAAGAACGGCTGAAGGCCAATGGAATTCCTGAAGACTTCAAATACCTGTGTGTGGCGGAAAGCGCCCTGCAGAACCTTCGTTCTCCTGCCGGGGCATTGGGCTACTGGCAATTCCTGAGTAGCACAGGCCGGGAATATGGCTTGGAAATCACCGACCAGGTAGATGAACGCTATCATCTGGAAAAGGCAACTGACGCCGCCTGCAAATACCTGAAAGGCGCCTATGCCCGCTTCGGATCCTGGACTGCCGCCGCCGCATCCTACAACTGCGGCCTGGCCGGCTACAGCCGGTTCAGCAGTCATCAGCAAAGTCAAAACTACTACGACTTGTTACTGCCAGAAGAAACAAACCGGTACATATTTCGCATTCTGGCACTGAAATACATCCTTGAAAACCCCGAAAGAAGTGGTTTTATCGTTACCGAAGCTGACGTCTATCAACCCGTTCCCACTCGCAAAGTCACGATTGAAACAAGCGTTCCCAGCCTGGTAACATTCGCCAAAAGTCATGGAACATCCTACAAATTACTAAAAACACTCAATCCATGGCTTCGGGACCACAGTCTCACCGTCAGGCCGGGCAAAAGCTATACCGTGCTGGTACCAGCCAACTGATCACTTCCTGAGCTTTACAAAAAACTGATCTTCCGCTACCTCAAACCTGGCATCCGGTTCGATGGAAAGGCTTTGCCATTCAGTAGTAGGGTTCAGGCGTTTTTCCTTTCCGTCGATGAAGACATCCACCGGCATGGCGAATCTTACTGCATCGGCCAGCCAGCGGTAACGTACGGTGTCTCCTTTCCTTTTCAGTTCCAGGCAGGGAATGTCTGTGTAACGAAGGTACTGGTCAAAAACCGGATGCAGGTCCAGCCCCGAGGCTTCACTGAAATAATCGATTACGTCTTCTGCTGTAACAATGCTGTGCCGGAACTTCAGGTTGTATTCCTTCAGGATACGCCACCACCTTTCATCATCATTCAGGATATGCCGGATGGTATTGAGCATCAGCGCTCCCTTGTAGTACATATCGCCGGAACCTTCCCTGTTCACCCCGTATGGGCCGATAACGGGCTCGTCATTCATCACGTTCTTTTTCAGGCCATTGATGTATTGCATCGCCTCTTCATATCCCCAGCGGCATTCATGATAAACTGATTCTGCATAGCAGGTAAAACCTTCATGGATCCACATGTCGGCGATGTCAGCAGAGGTGATGCTGTTCCCGAACCATTCGTGGGCACTTTCGTGAATGATAATGAAATCCCATTTGAGGCCCACGCCGGTACCGGAAAGGTCCCGACCACGGTAGCCCATCTTATATTCGTTCCCGTAGGCCACGGCGCTTTGATGCTCCATGCCCAGGTATGGCGTTTCCACCAGTTTATACCCATCTTCCCAGAAAGGGTATGATCCGAAACGCTTTTCAAAACAGGCGAGCATCAACGGAACCTCCCCGAACTGCTCCTTTGCCTTTTCAAGGTGTTCCGGCAATACATAATAATTCAGTGTATGTCCCTCATACGTATCTGTGAAGTGGGCGTAAGCGGCAATATTGACAGAAACATCGTAATTGTTGATGGGATTGCCCACGAACCAGTCCCAGCGGGTGTACCCGTCCGGAAGCAATTCTTTTCCCCTGCTTTGGCCATTGGATACGTTCATCAGACCGTTGGGAACGGCTACGCTGATGAGCATGCTGTCGGGTTCTTCGGACTGGTGATCTTTGTTGGGCCACCAGAGGCTGGCGCCGGTTCCCTGGCAGGCAACCGCTATCCATGGTTTGCCATTTTCACGTGTCTCCCAAACAAACCCACCGTCCCAGGGCGGGCGGTTAGCCGTTACCGGCGACCCCGAATAAAAGAACCGGAGAGTGCCCCGGGAGCCTTCCCGGACGGTTTCAGGAAAGTCGATGAACACCGCGTTATACTCCCGCTGCCAGGTAAGAGAATGTCCTTCCCACAAAATGCTGTCAACCTGCATGTTCTCAAACAGATCCACCTGAATGCGATCGAAACTGTTTCGGGTCCGGAATGTTATATCGTTGTATCCTTCAAGATATTTTTTGACAGGATCTACCCGAATATTCAAATGATAATAAGTAACATCGTAGGCGTTGCGTTCAGGCCGGAGGGAACCGCGCAACGTATCGGCGCGTGTCACAGGTTGCTGTCCGCTGAGGACCTGGGCACAGGCAGGAAGGAAACACAGGCCGGATAAAAAAACCAGCACAACGATAACGGAATTCATATGCGTAAGCTTCGTTCGGATGGTTCGGTTCATGATTTGGCATCAAATTAGCACAAAAATACGTTAACTTAGTAGAAATTTTCGCAAATGACAAAGTACTTGAAATCGATACTGGGAACCACTCTTTTGGTATGTATGCAACTAACTTCCTGCTCGCAGGGAGCCACGCTGGCTTCGGGGCCGTTGCATCCGTTACCGCAACATTCATTCGTTGCGCGGACTATTTCGAGTGCTTCAGCCATCTATCATTATGAAAAGCCGGAGATCAACGATAACCTGTCATCACTGACCTTCGATATTTTTATGAAGAACCTGGACAACAACCGCAGCTTTTTCCTGGAATCAGATATTCAGGAATTTGAAAAGTACCGGAACACCCTGGATGATGCCATGAAATCCGGCGAGCTGGCTGCCCCCTACGACATCTTCAATACATACACTGAACGCTTCAACGAGACAATCGATTTTGTGCTGGCACACCTGACCGACAGCATCGATTATAACAGCAACCAGAAATTTACGATGGACCGGGAAGACAAGCCCTGGTTCTCCACCGCGGAAGAGCGCCAGGCCTATTGGCTGCAGCGCATTCGTTACGATCTGATCAATCTCCGGCTTTCCAACAGCGACGTGGCCGCAAACATTGAAACGCTGACCAAACGATACACCAACCTGGAATCACAATGGTCAAAAATGAACAGTGAGGACGTATTTCAGCTTTTTGTGAACTCATTTTCCACCGCAATTGATCCCCATACCCAGTATTTCTCTCCGAAGGACGCGGAGGATTTCCGCATTAACATGTCCAAAAACCTGGAAGGCATCGGAGCGACCCTCCAAACCGACGGCGACTATACAGTAGTCCGGCAGGTTGTCAAAGGCAGCCCTGCCGACAAGAGTGATGAAGTGAACCCCGGTGACCGCATTGTTGCGGTAGCCCAGGGAGAAGACGGGGTTTTCGAGGACATTGTCAGCTGGCGGATTGATGACGTGGTGGGGCGGATCCGTGGCCCCAAGGGGACTACTGTCAGGCTCAAGATTGTGCCGGCCGCAGCAGATCTCAGTTCCACGCCAAAGATTGTTCCCATTGTCCGGGACAAGATTAACCTGGAAGACCAGCGGGCTCAAAGCGAAATAAAAGAAGTTCTTCACAAAGGCAAGACTCTTCGTATAGGAGTGATCAGCGTAGCTGACTTTTACATTGATTTTGACGCCTTGCGCGCCGGAGACCCCAATTACAACAGCGCAACGCGCGACGTAAAAAAGGCGCTTGCTGAGTTTAAGGAACAGGGCGGCGTTGATGGATTGGTCATTGACCTGCGCAACAACGGCGGCGGATCCCTGCGGGAAGCCATTGAACTCACCGGTCTCTTCATCAAGGAAGGGCCGGTAGTACAGGTAAAAGACACCCGCCAACGCATTGAAACAAACAGGGACGAGGACCCTGAACAAGTCTATAGCGGCCCGCTGGCTGTGCTGATCAATCGCTTCAGCGCTTCCGCCTCGGAAATTTTCGCTGGCGCCATCCAGGATTATCAGCGAGGCCTGATTATCGGGGAACAAAGCTTTGGAAAAGGGACTGTGCAGAACCAGGTGGCCATTAACGATCTCTTCCCCGGAAATGATGAAAAAATGGGGCAATACAATATTACTATTGCCAAGTTTTACCGGGTCAGCGGTGGCAGCACCCAGAACAAGGGCGTGATTCCCGATATCATGTTTCCCAGCGCCTTCCCTCCCGAAGAATTTGGGGAAAGTTCTCAGCCAACAGCGCTCCCCTGGGACCGGATCGCCCCGGCTGATTTCCAGGCGGCAGGAACTCTTAACGCCGTTAAATCACAACTGCAAAAATTGCATCAAGCCAGGATGGATACCAGTAAAGCGTACAAATACCTGCTGGAAGATATCAGCGACTTTGAAAAGCGGCTGAACAATTATACTGTAACGCTGAATCTGATACAGCTTAAAAAGGAACGTGAAACCGAAGAAGACCGCCGGTTGGCACGAACGAACGTGTACAGGGTTGCCAAAAACCTTCCGCCGTTAACTCATGAAGAAGCTGAAAAGGCCGACACGGTAGGCGCCGACCTGAAGCCTGACCTGATCATGAACGAATCCTTTCATGTGCTCACAGACCTGATCGACTTACAGGATAATGGCGCTATAGTGCAGGAAGAGACCCGTTAAGCATCGTGGCTATTCCACAACCTTCCGGACCAGCAGGCAAATTCGCCGGTTGACCCGCAGGTAGCCCTGCTCGTAACAGAAGTAGCAGGTATTCCCGGTTTTTGTCTCCGAACAATTCGTGAAATACCTGAAATCAAAACCGCGTTCCAATAGCCGCTGTACAGGAACGAGGGTTTTGCCTGTATCGTTCAGCGCCACGAGAATCCGCCGGTTCCTTTTCAGAATACGATTGATCTGTCGAAGAAGCTGATTGGCCGAACTGTTGACGCGATTGTGGTAGCTGGTCCGGCACTGATCGGAACAGAACTTCTTATCGGACCGGCCTGCAACCGGTTCGCCGCATTCCTGGCATTTCCTTTCCATAGATGTGTTGTTGATTCATAGATGTGTTATTAACAGGATGTCCTAATTTACGATTTTATTTGTTGCTAAGTATTTATAGACGAGTATAAACGGAACTAATCGTTTATTATACGAGTAAGCCCGGCGGACTGCCTATCTTTGTTTTCAACATTAATTACTATGCTATGAAATCATTAATTAACAGCGTGCGCCTCATGGGGCGTCTTGGTTCAGATCCCGAAATAAAAACCTTCGACAGCGGTCGGAAGATGACCCGGGTATCACTTGCCACCAATGAAGTTTACAGGTCAGCCGACGGGGAAAAGATCACCGACACGCAATGGCACAGCCTGGTCTTCTGGGCACAGCATGCGGAGATCGCTGAAAAATATCTGCAAAAAGGAAAAGAGCTTGCCATAGAAGGAAAGCTCGTCACCCGGGATTTTGTGGATAAGGAGGGGCGTAAACATTTCGTCACCGAGATTGTGGTAAACGAGTTTATGATGCTGGGCAAAAAGGAACAGTCCGGGAAAGCAACGGCCGGAGAAGCCGTACCTGCCGACTCGGAATAAGCCGGGAGCCAAAGAACAAGATCTGTTGCGGCAGGGCATGGTTAACCTAACACTAGTGGTGCGCCAGCTGCGCATACTTATTTCTGTAATCGACTGGCGAAAGGCCGGTGAACTTTTTGAATGTGCCTCGAAACGCTTTGTTATCCGAATAGCCGATCTCATACATGATCTCACTGATATTCTTCCGGCTAGATTCAAAGCTCTTCTTGGCGGCCTCGACCTTGACCCGCTGGATGTATTCAATAACGGTGTTTGACGTTGCCCGCTTAAACCGTCGTTCAAGGCTGCGTCTGCTCAGGGCAAACATCGCCGCCAGCTGATCCACGGTAATCCTTTCCCGGAAATTGTCTTCAATATATTCCTGGGCTTTTTTTACCGAGTCGTCTTCGTGCTCTTTCTGGCCGTGAAACATAATGAACGGAGACTGACTGTATCGGTCGATATCTATCTCGAAGGTCTTGGAGGCTAGAATGGCTATTTCCCTGCCGGCAAATTTTTCAACCAGGTAAAGTAACAGGTTCAGGGAAGAATAGGCCCCTCCACTGGTATAAATCCCGGATTCATCGGTCAGCACCTTATAAGGAGCCAGGTTTACTTCAGGAAACATCTGCCGGAACTCGTCAGCGGACAACCAGTGCGTGGTACAATTTTTCCCTGCTATGAGTCCGGTTGAGGCTAAAATGAACGCGCCAATGCAAAGGGATACCACTTCGGCCCCTTCCGCGTACCGGCTGGAGATCCAGCGGGCCAGCGGACGATTGTCTGCTACCACTTTCCGTGCATCTCCGTGAACTGCGGGGATAATGATCAGGTCTGTCTTCTTCACCTCCTTGATGGTTGTCTGCGGCTTAATTGTAAAAAGACCGCTGGTTATGGTGGTTCGTTGATTCAGCCCTACCAGCACAATCTTAAAGAGGGGCGCATTCCCTTCCCGCTGCAGGGCTTCGTTTACCCAGGTGAAAATCTTATAGGAAGCTTCGATATTGCTGAGGCTGCTTTCGCCCTCAGGAATAACCAGTGATATGTGTTTCATCCCCAAAGGTAACTCCTTCCGTTGTCGCAATCAACCCTCATGTGTGTCCCGTTTACACCCTGAGGGGTACGCCTGCTTTCTTCCTCTTGTTCAAATAAGCGCTGCAACGCCGGGTTTCGCAGCCAGTAGCACGCTTCCCATTATACTTTGGATTTGTTTTTTGCGTGTCCCTTTCTATATTTGCCACAATCAAGAATTAGTTTAAATAAAGACAAATGAAACGATTGATTGTGTTAGCGGGATTGCTGAGCTGTTTTCTGGCTGCAAACGCACAAACCGGAACGATAACCGGAACGGTTAATACTGCTGACGGCGAACCTGCCGCTAATGCCAATATAAGCCTGGAAGCATTATTCAAGAGAACTGTGTCGGATAAAAACGGCAAATTTCAGTTTAATAATTTAGACGCTGGAACCTACGAGCTGGTTGTTACGTTTGTAGGGATGCAGACTGTCCGCCAGACCGTCCGTGTGAAATCCGGCGAAGAAAAACGGGTACAGATAACGTTACGTCAATATACAGAGCTCGATCAGGTGATTGTTGAAGGGGATATGCATCGGGAAGAGGGAGAAACCGTAGCAAAATTACCACTCGGCCGCATTGAAAATCCTCAGGTTTATCATTCCATCAGTGCCAGAACACTCGAAGCGCAGCTGGCTACCGACCTGGATAAGGCATTGAAGAACGCACCCGGCTTGCAAAAGATGTGGGAATCCACAGGAAGAGGGGGCGACGGAGCTGCGTATTACTCCATGCGCGGATTTTCGGTTCAACCTACCATGGTTAACGGCCTTCCGGGATTAACCAACGGAAGCCTTGACCCGGCTGGCATCGAACGAATCGATGTGATCAAAGGTCCTTCGGGGACACTTTTCGGAAGCAGTCTTATTTCATACGGGGGCTTGCTCAACACGATCACAAAAAAGCCCTACCGGGGCTTCGGTGGCGAAGTTTCGTATGTAGCAGGAAGTTTCGGGTTGAACCGGATCACGGCGGACGTTAACGCTCCGCTCACCAGTAGCAATGATGTCATTATGCGGGTGAACACTGCTTTTCATACTGAAAACAGCTTTCAGGACGCAGGCTTCAAACGTTCCTTTTTTCTAGCTCCTTCGCTCTATTACGAGGCGAATGAAAAATTATCATTTCTGCTTTCAGCGGAAATGCTGGCTGCTGAAGGGACCAATCAAACGATGTTTTTCTTAAACCGGTCAACCCCCTTGTTATACGAAGATCTGGAGGATCTGAACTATGATCCTGAACTTTCCCTGACCAGCGATGAAATCTCGATTAAAACTCCCCGCTACAATGTCCGGGCAGGAATGACCTATCGCATTTCACCGGAGTGGACCTCCCGTACCATTCTGGCCAGGGGATCGGCCAGGTCCGACGGCTATTATACTTATTTGTGGGACAACGGTTATGACAAACCGCAATTCAGCTTGTTTATTAGCGATCAGAATGCGCAAACGCTGACCACCGATATTCAGCAGAATTTTACGGGAGATTTCCCGATTGGCGAGATGCGGAACCGCATGGTAATCGGACTGGATTATTTCCACCGCAGTTCTCAGGATTTCAGTTCGGGTTACCCCTGGTTTTACGATGTAACGCCCCAGGGAGAAATAGATTATACCGACCCTTACACCGGCGAAACCGTGCCGGACCGCTTTCTGACACGACAATCAGTGGATGCAGTGCTGGCTTCCTCTCCACGTTCGAACCGGAACACAAAGGACGAAACCTACAGCGTGTATTTTTCGGATGTAGTAAACTTCACTCCTCAGTTTCTGGCCATGGTCAGTCTCCGCCTCGATCATTTTAATACAAAAGGTGACCTCACCACGGATGAGGACGACTATAAACAAACTGCCTTGTCTCCCAAATTCGGATTGGTGTACCAGGTACTCCCCGAAAGATTTTCTGTGTTTGCAAATTATATGAATGGTTTCGTCAACGTGGCCCCCGCGACCGTATCGGATATTAACGGAGAAAACCCGATCACCCGCACTTTTGAGGCAGAGCAAGCCAATCAGGCGGAAGCAGGGATCAAAACAGCGCTTTTTGACGGAAAACTCACCTCTACCCTCAGCTTCTATGATATCAAGGTAAGCAACAAAGTAATGCCTGATCCGGAAAACCCGAATAATTCCATCCAGGGCGGCGAAGTAGAAAGCAAGGGCATCGAAGTGGATCTGACCCTGCGTCCGGTCGATGGGCTGCAGCTGTTGGCCGGATACAGCTACAACGACAGCAAGGTGTTAAAGGGTCCGAAGGAAAGTTCTTTTCTGGAAGAAGGTAAGCGCCCCGGTGAAGCCGGTCCGGTTAACCTGTTCAATGCCTGGGCAAGCTACGAATTCAACCGGGGACCACTCCGGGGTTGGGGATTGGGACTGGGCGCCAATGCATCAAGCGAACTCATCGTCATTGACAGCAAGGTTACCGGGAAATTCACCCTGCCTGGCTATACGGTCATGGATGCGTCCATCTTCTATAATGCAGAAAAATTCAGGATCACGTTAAAGGTCGATAACCTGACTGACGAAGACTATTATACCGGCTGGTCAACCATTAATCCGCAGAGACCAAGAAGTGTTGCCGCAGGATTTACCTATCGGTTTTAAGGCCACCTCGCCTGAAGCATCCTGATATTTTTGAAATAGGATGCCATTTGCTAACTTCAACCATGGATGAAACAAATCCGGTTAACGAAGTTTTGCTTGTCCGCGGCGGCCAACCCTTCTTCGATGAAATGATCCACCTTATAGAACAGGCCCGGGAGTATCTTCAGCTCATGTTCTATATTTTCGAGGAAGACAAAACCGGCAACATGGTGCTGGATGCTTTGTCTGCAGCGGCACAGCGGGGTGTTATCGTTTATTTTATCGTGGATGGCTACGGCAGCAAGCCCTTCTCCGACAACCGGCAGCAAGACCTTCGGCGGGCTGGCGTCAGATTCAGAGCCTTCGCTCCTATCCAGGGCATCCGTTTTTCAAGCGTTGGCCGGAGAATGCATACTAAGGCGATTGTTTGTGATCATAAAATGGCCATGGTTGGCGGGGTGAATATTTCTGATAAATATCATGGTGATGATGCTCATCCTGCCTGGCTCGATTATGCAGTAAAAGTAAAAGGTCCGGCCTGCCAGCGTCTCCATTCTCTTTATGAGCTGTTCTGGAAACGTTCATTTCTGAAACTCCGCAGAATCCGGAATAAGGAAAAGATCATCCACGAGATCATGCGTAAGGGAGATCACGCCAACTGGCTGATAAACGACCGGCTGCGCGGGTTCAACCTGATCAGCAAGAGCTACTTTCTTGCTTTGCACAAGGCAAAAAAGGAAATTATTATCCTCAACAGCTATTTCTGGCCGGGTATTAAGCTGATCCAGGAACTAAGGGCTGCAGGAGATCGTGGCGTCAGCATCAAGCTGATATTGCCCGCCCTGTCTGACAGCATCATTTTCAGGAATGCCACCCGATATTTTTACAAAGTTCTTTTTCAAATCCGAAACACCGAAATATACGAGTGGAACCAATCGGTCCTTCATGGAAAAGTAGCCCTTACTGACGACAACTGGGCGACAGTGGGTTCCTATAACCTGAATATGCTCAGTGCCTTCCGAAGCATCGAGTTGAATGCCGTCATCACCGACAATACGTTCGTTCGGAACATGCGTGCAGAGATGGACGGCGTCATGGATGCCTGTGACCGGATCGACCCGGATGATTTTACCAAACGAACCGGATTCCTGGGTTATTTTCTTAATATGTTATCGTACTACCTGCTGCATATCGGCCTGCTGGCGCTGCTCTTTTTCTCCAGGAAGGATTGATTCTTTGGCCCTTGCAATTAAAAAAATAAAACCGCATCTTTGCGTCCCCTTATGCGGAGAATAAGGGAATTGGCAAATTATTAAATTTTAAGCATTTATGCCGGTAAAGATCAGATTGCAAAGACACGGTAAGAAGGGCAGGCCCTTTTACCAGGTAGTGGTGGCGGATTCACGTGCTCCGAGAGATGGCAGGTTTATTGAGCGATTAGGCACTTATAATCCAAACACCAACCCCGCGACCATTGAACTGGACGTTCAGCTCGCGGTTGAATGGTTAGGAAAAGGTGCTCAGCCCACAGACACAGCCCGTTCCATCCTCTCGTACAAGGGTGCGTTGTACAAACGTCACCTGGAAGTAGGTGTACGAAAAGGAGCATTTACTCAGGAGGAAGCCGAAGCTAAATTCGCCGAATGGCTCGAGGCCAAGGAAGGACGCATCGACGCCAAAAGGTCTCGTTTAACTTCAACGGCCGAAGAACTGGAAAACGCTCGTAAGGCTGCTGAAACCAAGAAGAAAGAAGACAGGGCAAAAGCCATTGCGGCTAAAAATACACCGCCCGAAGAAGAAGTAGAAGTAGAAGAGCCCGTAGCGGAAGCCGCTGAGGAAACTGTTCCGGATGCCGGAGCGCCTGAAGCTGTTGCAGAGGCTCCAGCAGAGGAGGCACCCGAAGCAGAGGTCGCAGCAGCAGAAGCCCCCGCTGAACCTTCAAAGGAAGAGCCAAAAGCCGAAGCAGCGCCTGAAACTGAGGCACCCGAAGCGGAGCCTGCAAAGGAAGAGCCAAAAGCCGAAGCAACTGACGACGCTGAAGCTCCCGCTGAAGAAGAAGATAAGAAGGCAGAATAATTGGCACCCGCCGGGTTTTTCGTAGTTGGCTACCTGGGCAAACCAAAGGGTTTGAAAGGGGAGCTGCTCTTGAAAACAGAGGCAGGAAAGCCAGAAGAATATCAGAAAACGGAATCGGTCTTTCTCCTGATCAAGGGGAAACCGGTTCCGTTTCTTGTTTTATCCTTTCGTCCCCAGCCGGGGAAGAAAACAGCCGTGCTGTTCCTGGAAGATGTTGACAGCGTGGAGAAAGCCCGGGAACTCAGTGGAACCCCCGTCCTGTTGCTTGTTACCGAAAAACCCGAAGACAACGAACTCCCTTATGCCGGTCTGCAAGGATATCAGGTGACAGACCGGGTGCTGGGACTCCTGGGAAACATTGAATCCGTGGTGCAGTATCCAGGCCACACCGTAGCCCAGCTTCATTACCGCAACCGGGAAGTCATGTTTCCGCTGACCCCGGATCTCATTGAAAAGGTGGACAAACAAAAACAGGAATTATTTGTCGATTTACCAGAGGGCCTGCTTGAAATTTACATGGGTTAATACTTTTCCGTAAATTAGGGTCGTTTTAGCATCAGAATTGTGAGAAAAGCCCTTTTAATATTGCTCTTCACTGGCTGTGGGTTCCTGAGCGCATTTGCGCAGGAGGTCACACGGGAGGATATTATCCAAATTTCCGGCTATGCCTACTCCAATGATACCACTCTGGATAAATTGCCCTATGTCAAGGTCGTGATCAAAGGCACAGGCAGGGGCACATTCACCGATGAAACCGGCTTTTTTTCCATCGCCATGTTGAAAACCGATACCCTGGCTTTCTCGACCCTGGGATATGCTCCGCGCACCTATCACCTGAAAATTGCGGACCGGAATAAAGGAGAACTCACCACGGCCATTTTAATGGACCCGGTTTCATACGAGCTCGATGCGGTCACCGTACGCGGCCTTACGCTGGAAGCCTTCAAACGGGAATTCCTGGCGCTGCAATTACCGGACGACAATATATCCTCCAGTGCTTTTGTTGATGTGAACGACCTGGGAATTACCGCTCCTGATCTGACCCCTGGCTTCAGCCCCGGCATTTCTCTCAGTCCAACCGAATTGCTGCAGCGGGTACCGGTTATCCAAAAGGCCCTTCGCCGCAAGCGGGCCCGGGATCTCGCAGAAGATGACGATGTCTCTATCCCCGAAATGGAATAATCATGCGGATTGACATCGTTACCGTTCTTCCCGCCTTACTGGAAAGCCCCTTTTCACATTCTATCCTTCAGCGGGCACGTAATAAAGGACTTGTTGAAATTCAGGTTCATAATCTTCGGGATTATTCAGGGAACAAACACAAAAGTGTGGACGATTATCCTTATGGGGGCGGGGCAGGAATGGTTATGTCAATAGTGCCGTTTGCCAACTGCATAGACCACCTGCAAAAAGACCGTACTTATGAGGAAATTATCTATATGTCACCTGATGGACAGCTGCTGGACCAGCCATTGGCCAACTCCTTATCCCTGAAAAAGGACCTGCTCATCCTCTGCGGACATTATAAAGGGATCGATGAACGCATACGGGAACACTACGTAACCCGGGAGATCTCCATTGGCAATTACGTGCTGTCCGGGGGAGAACTC
>DATCYD010000222.1:0-3751 GCA_036570465.1 Anseongella sp. | reverse complement strand
ATCATGCCGGATCCTTCATGGAAGAAAATATCAACGGGTCTGGAAGCGGACCCGGATGATCCTTTTCTGCTTTCATCCCCGAATTATGACATCCTGGCAGATTCACCCATTGAAATTGGCAATCAGGATGTGATCCGGTTTACCGCTGCGGGTGTACCTCATGAGGTAGCCATCTTTGGAGGCGGTGAATATACCCGGGAAGGAGTGGTGGAAGGATTTACCAAAGTAATTGAAGAGCAAACCGCTGTTTTTGGAGAGAATCCATGCGAGCGTTATGTGTTTATTGTGCATTTTCTGGCCTCGGGCGGCGGCGGATTAGAGCATCTCAATTCCACAACATTGCAGTTCTCTCGGGGACGATTGGGTTCGGAAAAGGGATGGGCCTCGTTTATGGGGCTTGTGGCTCATGAGTATTTCCATTTGTGGAATGTAAAACGGCTTCGTCCCATTGCGCTTGGGCCGTTTGATTACGGAACAGAAAATTACACGCATATGCTCTGGTTTTCGGAAGGGTTTACCGCGTATTATGATGACTGGACAGTGCGTCGTACAGGATTTGCTACGCCGGAAGAATACCTGGTGACCCTGGCCGGAGTGATTGGCACCGTGGAAAATACTCCGGGCAACCTGGTGCAGCCGGTAGCAGATGCAAGTTTTGACGCCTGGATCAAGTATTACAGGCCAAATGAAAACTCTTATAATACGACCGTTTCCTATTACAGCAAGGGGGCTATTTTAGGTCTCCTGATGGACATGGCCATTCGTAAAAGTAGTCAGGGAAAGCAAACGCTGGATGATTTCATGCGTTATATGTATGAAAAGTATTATAAGCAACTGGACAGGGGTTTTAAGGATGAAGAATTTAAGAAAGAGGCGATAAAATTTGCCCCTGCTCTGGATGGTTTCTTTGAAAAGTATGTCTGGGGTACCGAAACAATTCCCTATAATGACTTTTTCAGCACCGTAGGGCTCAAACTGGTGGATTCCCCGGCGCATGAAGATGAACCTTATCTTGGAGCCAGCCTGCAACGGGTGGATCAGGGCTTCGTGGTGACTCGAGTGGTACGCGGCAGCGCTGCCTGGAAATATGGGCTGAATGTGAACGATCTGATCGTGTCGGCCAATGGAAGGCGGACAAGCGATCAGTCAGACTTGTTGCAGGGAACTAGCCCGGGCGACAGAATTTCAGTAAAATTAGTGAGGGATGGGCAACTGCGTGATGTGGAACTTGTGTTGGGAGGTAATCCTCAGCGGTCGTTTCGTTTTGAGTTCCTGAAAGATGCCACAACGCAACAAAAGGTGAACTACAAAAACTGGATGGGAATGTAGATGAGCATTTCAAGGGTATCGGATTTGCTGGACATGTACCAGGATCGTTATCGCAAGACCGATGTATTCGGTGAGCGGCGCGATGGTCACTGGATTGGCTGTTCCAGTACTGATTTTGTGCGTTTGGTAAACGAGATCAGTCTGGGATTACTGGAGCTGGGGGTCTGCAAGGGGGATAAGATCGGAATTATGTCTGCCAACCGGCCTGAATGGAATTTTGTAGATTTCGGAACGATGCAAATTGGTGCGGTTACCGTGCCTTTGTATCCTAACATGTCGTTGCATGACCTGGAATTTGTGCTCGGCGATGCAGGTATCCGGGTTTTGTTCATTGGAAATAAGGAGTTGTATAAACGGATACGGAGTGTGCAGGAACGGATTCCGGATATTCGTATTTTTAGTTTTGAACCGGTTGATGGTGCGCGTTCCTGGGAGGATGTCCGCAGCATGGGAAAAGGGAAGAACGCCACGCCCCTTGGGGCAATCCGCGCGCAGTTACAGGCGGATGATTTATTGACGCTGATTTATACCTCGGGAACTACCGGGACACCCAAGGGGGTGATGCTTACTCATCGGAACATCGTCAGCAATATGATTTCCTGCGAAGAACTGTTGCCGCCAGGTATCGGGAAGGCGTTGAGTTTTCTTCCGCTTTGCCATATTTTCGAACGGATGGTCAGTTACCTGTATCTCTACAGGGGCATTTCCATTTATTATGCGGAAAGCCTTGAAACCATTGCCGCAGATATCCGGGATGTGCAGCCGGACGTATTTACTACTGTGCCACGGCTGTTGGAAAAGGTGTATGATAAGATCATCTCACGAGGCATGGCTCTTTCGGGCCTTAAAAAGGGACTGTTTTTCTGGGCGCTCAGGCTGGGGATGCATTATGATCCCGGGATCAGGGGAAATGCCTGGTACAGCTTCCGTCTCGCAATGGCTAATCGCCTGGTGTTCAATAAATGGCGGGATGCATTGGGAGGAAATATCAAGGTGATCATTTCCGGTGGGGCGGCTCTTCAGCCGCGGCTTACCAGGGTGTTTAACGCGGCCCGAATTCCGGTGATCCAGGGATATGGGCTTACGGAAACCTCTCCGGTGATCGCAGTGAATTTTCTGGGACGGGGAAATCATAAACTGGGGTCGGTAGGCCGGCCTGTACGTGGTGTGGAGGTCGTCATTGCAACCGATGGCGAGATTCTGTGCCGGGGAGACAATGTCATGCAAGGTTATTTCAAACGTTCTGATGCCACCGCCCGGGAAATCGATGAACAAGGTTGGTTCCATACCGGGGATATCGGACGGCTGGATGAGGATGGTTTCCTTTTCATTACCGGGCGAAAAAAGGAGATTTTTAAAACTGCCGGAGGGAAATATGTGTCACCGCCGGCGATCGAAAATAAATTCAAGGAATCGCCATTTATTGAATACATGGTGGTTGTTGGCGAAAACCGGCGCTTTCCCGCTGCCCTGATCGTTCCCTCTTTTGCTTTTCTGCGGGAATGGTGCTCCCGAAAGGAAATCGATGTTACGACAAACGAAGAGATGGTGAAACATCCCCGGGTGGTGGAACGCTATCAACAGGAGGCCAACCATTTTAACGGCTTGTTCGGGCAATGGGAACAGATCAAGAAATTTGCATTGCTTCCTGCAGAATGGTCGGTGGATGGGGGGCATCTTACCCCGAAACTGGACGTGAAACGCTCCGTGATCATAGAAAGATACAAGCAACTGATTGATGAACTTTATGAAAACTAATGATGGCAGTTTTATCGCCTGCCGGATGCTTGCATTCTGTTGCATATTCGGAGTCTTTGGTACACCCACCGGGTTGGCGCAGCCGGGACCTTCGTCCTTACCGTCTGCTTCAGGGGCTGCGTCTTCGTTATCTGAGGGCTTTGAGAATGGGCTGGTCGTGAGCGCGCATCCGGTGGCTTCGGCCATTGGATTGGAAATTCTTCAGGCTGGTGGAAATGCTGTTGATGCAGCGGTGGCCGTTCAATTCGCACTTGCTGTAGTATATCCCAATGCGGGTAACCTGGGCGGGGGCGGATTTATGGTGATTCGTCAGGCGGAAGGGACTGTTGCTTCCCTCGATTTTCGGGAAATGGCTCCGGGGAAGGCCCACCGGGATCTTTATCTGGATGAGAATAAGGAGGTTATTCCCGGATTGAGCTTGAGTGGCCATTTGGCTGCAGGAGTGCCCGGAACAGTGGCTGGTATGGGGGCCGCGCACGAGAAGTACGGAAAACTTTCCTGGGAGGAGCTTATTTCGCCGTCGGTCCGGCTGGCCCGTAACGGTTTTGCCCTGACTGCTTCTCAGGTCAGGCAATTGAATGCTTATCAGGATGCTTTCCTGAAACATAACCCGGGTTCGGGTTATTTTATCCGGGAACATTGGGCGGCGGGGGATACCTTAAAG
>DATCYD010000221.1:0-12995 GCA_036570465.1 Anseongella sp. | reverse complement strand
GGGAACTACGACGAAGGACAGTATTTGAATCCCTACGCGGAAATGGTGAGGGGTTACCGGGAATATTCCCGGTCCCGGATGCTTGCCCAACTGGAATTGAACCAGGATTTCTCCTTCATTACTGAAGGATTGGCCTTTCGGGCCCTGATGAATACCAACCGTACATCGTTTTTTGATGTAGCCAGAGGTTATGCGCCCTTCTACTATTCATTAAGCGGCTATGATCCGCGTACCGGGGAATACCGGGTGGACGTGATCGACGAGAACGGAGGCAGGGAATATCTGGATTATAATGAAGGCCCCAAGGAAGTGAGTTCTGTGTTCTATCTGGAGTCAGCCTTAAGCTACAACCGCACCTTCAATGAGAAACACGGCATCAGTGGCATGCTGGTTTATATCATGCGCCAGAATCTGACCGCCAATGCGGGTAGTCTGCAATTATCGCTTCCTTACCGGAACATTGGCTTATCAGGACGGGCCACTTATGCGTATGATAGCCGGTATTTTGCCGAATTCAATTTTGGATACAACGGCTCGGAACGTTTTCACAGGTCGAAACGTTTTGGCTTCTTTCCGTCGGGTGGGTTGGCCTGGAGTATTTCCAATGAAGCGTTTTTCGAGCCGTTAAAGAAGACTATTACCAATCTGCGTCTCCGGGCCACATACGGACTGGTGGGCAACGATGCGATCGGGAGCGCCCAGGACCGCTTCTTTTATCTTTCGAACGTGGATATGGAGGCTGCGGGCGCGGAATTCGGAGAAGAAGATAATGGATATATCAGGCCTGGCGTGACAGTTACCCGTTATGCGAATAGAGATATCACCTGGGAGACAGCCCGTAAATTTAACCTGGCCCTGGAGCTGGACCTTTATGACCGGTTGCAGCTGAGGGTGGACTATTTCAGGGAACATCGCTATAATATTCTCATGACAAGAGAATTCATTCCCCCAAGCATGGGCTTATCTTCGGAAATCAAAGCCAATGTGGGAGAGGCCGGTGGCGAAGGGTTGGATGCTTCGGTGGATTACTCCCAGCATTTTTCAAATGGAATGTGGCTCCAGGTGAGGGGTAACTTCACGTATGCAACCAGCGAGTTCAAGGTATATGAAGAACCCAATTATGACGAGTGGTGGGCCTCCCGGATTGGTTATTCTGTGAAACAAGAATGGGGGTACCTGGCCGAACGTTTGTTTGTGGACGAATACGAGGTATCGAATTCGCCTCGTCAGAATTTTGGAGAGTACATGGCTGGAGATATTAAATACCGGGATGTGAACCGGGACGGGCAAGTTACCTCCCTGGATATGGTGCCAATCGGGTACCCCACAGTTCCGGAGATTGTTTACGGTTTTGGTTTATCGGCCGGTTACAAGAATTTTGATATCAGCGCCTTTTTCCAGGGGTTGGGCAGGGAGTCTTTCCGGATAGGAGTTCAATCAACATTTCCATTTGCCGATAACCGGCAATTGTTAAAGGCTTATTCAGACAATCATTGGTCGGAGGAAAACCGTAATCTGTATGCCCTTTGGCCCCGGTTAAGTGCAACCTATACCGATAATAACATACAGCGAAGCACCTGGTTTCAGCGTGACGGAACGTTTCTGCGCCTGAAACAAGTTGAAATCGGTTATTCCTTTCCCCAGCAAATTACAGAAAAGCTTCGCATGAGAACCTTGCGTATTTATACCAGCGGAACAAATTTGCTCACCTGGAGCAAGTTCAAGTTGTGGGATGTGGAAATGGCGGATAATGGACTGGGTTATCCCGTTCAGCGGGTTTTCAATTTAGGTATTCATGTTGAATTATAACGAGCAGCTATGATCAAGAAAATAATAACCGCGTTGTTCTGCAGCATCTTCCTGCTTCCAATCTCGTGCAGCAATTATCTGGATATTGTACCTGACAATGTGGCTACACTGGATAACGCGTTCACGATGAGAAACGAAGCCGAAAAGTACCTTTTTACATGTTACCGTTATCTGCCTGAATACGCAGGGCCATCGGGTAACCCGGCTTTCACGGCTGGTGATGAATTCTGGTTTTATTATCCGTTTTTGGGCTTTTCTGCTCCCGGATGGGAAATTGCCAGGGGGAATCAAAGTGTCGTTGAACCAAAGATGAACTACTGGGATGGCATGAGCCAGCCTTTCAAGGGTATCCGTGACTGCAATATTTTTATGGAGAATATTGATAAGGTCCCTGATATGGATGACATGGAAAAGGACCGGTGGAAAGCCGAGGCTAAATTTCTGAAAGCCTATTATCACTTTTGGCTCCTCCGCCTTTATGGCCCCATACCAGTGATCCGGGAGAATATCCCTATTTCAGCAGGCCCGGAGGATGTAAAAGTCGTCCGTGAGCCGGTGGATGCGGTGGTGGATTATATTGTGCAACTGCTGGACGAAGCGGCGCCTGCCCTGCCGGAGGTGATCGATGACCGGTTGACTGAACTGGGACGGATTACCCGGCCAATTGCGCTTTCGGTAAAAGCCCAGGTATTGGTTACGGCGGCCAGCCCATTGTTTAACGGGAATTCCGAATACAGCGGGTTTCTGAATAAAGAAGGAGTTTCTTTTTTCAATCAGGAAGTTTCGATGGAGAAATGGCAACGCGCGGTGGATGCATGCCGCGAAGCAGTGGAGCTTTGTGAGAGCCTGGGATACGAATTGCATTATTTTGAGCCTGGTATCACGCAGAATGAACTTTCCGAGGAGACGATCTATCACATGAACATCCGGACCAGCATTACAGAGCCATGGAATAAAGAGATCATCTGGGGCAGCACCAACAGCCGGGCGGGAAATATGCAGCGAGAATCGACACCTCCGCTGGATGCTTCGAACCTGGGGAATGCCAATACGCGGGGCAACCTGGCGCCTCCTTTAAAAATTGCTGAGATGTTTTATTCCAGCAACGGGGTGCCCATTTCCGAGGATATCAATTACGATTATGAAGGCCGTTATGAACTTCGGGAAACCACTGAAGATGATGCTTTTCGCCTCCAGATGAACTATACGACCGTTGGATTGCATTTTGACCGTGAGCCCCGCTTCTATGCCAGCCTGGCCTTTGATGGCGCCCTTTGGTATGGGCAAGGCCGGCTGGATGATACCCAGCCATGGACGGTTCAGTCCAAACTGGGACAACCTCAGGCCCGGGTGTCCAGCAATCGCTATTCGGTTACAGGCTATTGGCCGAAGAAACTCGTCAGTTATGAAAATATCATTGGGACGGGAAGCACCTATACGCTGCGTACTTATCCCTGGCCTGTGATGCGGCTGGCGGACCTGTACCTGATGTATGCAGAGGCAATGAACGAACTGAACGGACCTTCCCAGGAAGTTTACAATTACATAAACCCGGTACGTGAACGCGCCGGATTGCTTCCTGTGGAAGTGGCCTGGCCGCAATATTCCCGCCAGCCGGATAAAATTACTACCCGGGAGGGAATGCGCAGCATCATTCAGCATGAACGATTGATCGAACTCGCCTTCGAGGGGAAACGATTCTGGGATCTCCGCCGCTGGAAGCGGGCCCATATCGAATTGAATCAAATGATCACCGGTTGGGACATCGATCAGGAAACACCGGAAAACTATTACCGGGTGAGAGCGCTGTTCAATCAAAAATTTATGATGCGCGATTATTTCTGGCCGATACGAGAATACAATCTGATCATCAATAAGAACCTGGTTCAAAACCCGGGTTGGTGATCATTTTAGAAACCAACTAAGAATCTTGAGCATGGAAAGATTGATAAAATTAACTGGCTGCTTTTGTTTATCCGTATGGATGTCGGTGGGGATTTCAGGATGCACGGAAGGGGATATTCATGGGCCGATCAGCGGGGATGGAAGTACCCCTACGCCTGTCAGTAACCCGGTGGTGCAAAATTTTCCGGGAGGAGCAACGATCACCTATGAATTGCCTAACGAAGAAAATTTATTGTATGTGCTGGCTGAATATGAGATACGACCAGGGGTCACATTGGAAGCGAAATCCTCCAATTATATCAACCGACTGGATGTGAAGGGTTTTGGGCGGGCAGGTGACTTCCAGGTGAAGCTGTATTCCGTAGGCCGGAATAATAAAAGGTCTGATCCGGTAATGATCACCGTTCAGCCGGAAACACCACCGATCTACAACGCATTCGGGACTATTTCTCTGAAGGAAGGTTTTGGCGGGATGACCGTGGTCCTGGAGAATGAATTCAAGGCCAGCCTTGCCGTGGAAGTGCTGACACCCGATTCGTTGGGTAATCTGGCCACCGAAACTACCTTTTACACATCCCTTGAGCACATTAATTTACCGGTCAGGGGATTTGATCCTGAAGAACGGTTGTTCGGAGTGGTGCTGCGCGACCGGTGGGACAATTATTCCGATACCATATTTGCCACACTGACCCCATGGTTCGAGGAACCGCTTGATAAAAAGCTCTTTGGGCAAATGGACCTGCCAACCGATTATAATTCACCGCACAACGGCGGTACAGCTACCATGAATAAGATATGGAATGACAGTCAAAGTGAAAATGATTTTGTTACCTCTCCCGGTCACGGTTTACCTCAATGGTTCACCTTTGACCTGGGCGTGACTGCGAGACTATCGAGACTTGTGCTGTTCAAAAGATTGAGTAACAGGTTTCTGTATAATTCCGGAGCGGTCAAAAGATGGTCTCTGTACGGATCCAACGATCCTAATCCGGATGGAAGTTTTGATGAAAGCTGGATATTTCTGATGGAATGTAATTCCATTAAACCCTCCGGATTGCCGCCTGGTGAAAACACCAATGAAGATCTTGAATATGCCCGGGCTGGTGAAGAATTCCTGTTCCCCGAAGACACACCTCCGGTGCGGTATCTTCGCTGGGTAACTCATGAGAACTGGGGAAATGTAACACATGTAAATATCACGGAAATTGACCTGTTTGGCCAGGTGCAATAAATTAATTAAATGCTTCCTGACATGAAGAATCGATTTATATACGCGCTGGGATTTTGCGCGGCTATTCTTGCCTCCTGCGGAGAGATGGACGAAATACACCGTGATTTTTACGAGGATGGTGAAATTATTTATCCCGGGAAGGCGGATTCGCTGAAGGCGTACCCCGGTCGTTACCGGCTTGGTCTTTCCTGGCTGATCCTGGCCGACCCGAAGGCCACCCGGGCCAAGATATTCTGGAATAACCGACAGGATTCACTGGAGATGGATATGGTCCGGACCAGTCATACCGATACTGTTGAAGTGATGTTTGAGAATCTGGAGGAAAAGGCTTATACGTTCGAGGTATTCACGTTCGACAATGCCGGCAACCAGTCAGTGCGTTCCGAAGTACTTGGTATCGTGTATGGGGATGTGTATGAGCAAACGTTGCTTCGTCATACCATTCGCAGTCTGGCAGTGGTGAAAGGGAAGCTGGCCATTGAATGGATGGATCCTGAAGAAGGGGTCGTAGGTGACGAAATCAGGTATGTCGATAAGAATGGTGTTTCTCAGCAGGTTTTTGCGCCGGCAACTGCTGATTCTACCTGGTTGCCCGGATTCGTACCTGGCCAATCATTTGAGTTCAGAACCCTGTTCTTGCCTGATTCGCTGGCAATTGATACGTTCAGGACCGGTTTTGGTTCAATGCAAGTGGATTCATCCTTGTTCGACCGGCCGGAAGTGGAACTGGACAAGAATAAGTTTGAACTCCACGTATTGCCCACTGATACGTATGAAGCCTATTCGAATGACAGGAATTCAGTGGATAAAATATGGGATGGGATCCTGAATACAGAAAGTCCTACTTTCCTGACGGGGCCGGGTACACCCATGCCGCAATGGTTCACTTTTGATCTGGGTGTTACTGCGCCATTGACCCGGATGAAGTTGTATCAACGGGGAACCAATGCAACCCGTTTGTATTCAGGGGGGAATGTGAAAACCTTTGAGATATGGGGTTCAACAGAACCGAACCCGGATGGTAGTTGGGATGACAGCTGGGTATTGCTGGGTGCTTTTGAGTCTGTGAAGCCTTCGGGAAGCCCTGAGGGCGAAATGACCTCGGAGGACCTGAACTATATTCTGGCAGGGGAGGACTTTCAATTTGAGGAAGATGCTCCTCCGGTACGGTTTATCCGGTTCAAGACCACTTCCAACTGGGATGCAAGGGGTCGGGACTATGCCAATATAGGGGAAGTGACATTTTGGACCTATGAGGATTAAAGCATGAGTTTACCATTTCAGGCTGCTCTTGCCTTTGCTCCGATCTTTCTTGCCATGCTGCTGCTGGTCGGGTTCCGGGTAGCTGCCAGGTATGCCATGCCCCTGGTGCTGCTGACCACAGCAGGTATTGCCTTTTGGTACTGGAAAATGGATGTGGCCACGATCATGGCTTCTGCAATTCAGGGGTTGTTTATAACGTTTGATGTCTTATACATCATCTTCGGGGCGTTGTTGCTGCTGACCGTACTAAAGTATTCGGGCGGATTGTCTAATATCCGTTCCAGTTTTGAAACGATCAGCACCGACAGGAGGATCCAGATTATCGTCATTGCCTGGTTGTTCGGTTCGTTCATTGAAGGGGCCTCTGGTTTTGGTACGCCTGCTGCCATTGTAGCGCCGTTGCTGGTAGCGCTTGGCTTTCCCGGATTTTCTGCTGTTGTGATTGGTTTAATGATACAAAGTACGGCCGTCACGTTTGGTGCGATCGGTACTCCTGTGCTGATTGGTTTACAGAACGGGCTTTCGGAAGGCTTTAGCAGTGCTGCCGGAAAAGTCTCGTTTCTCAGGGAGGTTACTGCTCAAATAGGGATATTGCATGCTGTGATCGGTGCCTTTATTCCCTGGTTTATGATCTGCATGACCATCACGGTGTTCGGACGTAAGGGGGATTGGCGAAAAGCGCTTACTATTGCACCTTTTGCTATTTTTTCAGGTCTGGCGTTCACGCTTCCCTATTTAGCCACGGCGACATTCCTGGGGCCTGAGTTCCCTTCTCTTTTAGGAGCGATGGCAGGGTTGGTCATTGTGATCACGGCTGTTAACTATAAATTTTTGCTTCCCCTGGATCGCTGGGATTTTCCTGAAAAGGATACCTGGCCACCGGGCTGGTCGGGGACGGTGCAGGTCAATGAGATGCCTCTTGCCGGACGTCCGGTAAGCGTCTGGCTGGCCTGGATGCCTTATGTGATCGTTTCAATCCTGTTGATCTTGTCCAGGTTGCCTGATCTGGGGATTGGAAGCTGGTTGTCAGGGTTCCGTATTTCCTGGTCTTCTATTCTGGGAACGGAGGTGTCGGCATCATCCACTCCTTTGTATTTACCCGGGACTATCCTGATCCTTGCTTCAGCGGTAACCATGCTGCTTCACCGGATGTCGCCGGCTGGTTTTTATAAGGCTTGCAGGGAATCAGCGGTAACCGCATTGATGGCGGCATTTGTCTTGGTATTTACCATTCCCATGGTGCGTATTTACATTAATTCGGGCCTGAATGCTCAAGGGTTGGAAAGTATGCCGGTGGCGCTTGCCAGCTGGACGGCTGAAAAGGTAGGTGACCTGTGGCCGGTGTTCTCTCCGGCGGTGGGGGCCCTGGGCGCTTTTATTGCAGGGAGCAACACGGTCAGTAACCTGATGTTTGCCGAGTTTCAGAATAGCATTGCCACTCAGCTCCATCTGTCAAATGTGATCATTGTTTCCCTTCAGGCAGTTGGGGCGGCAGCAGGAAACATGATTGCCATTCACAATGTGGTAGCCGCTTCTGCCGTCGTAGGGTTTATGGGAAAAGAAGGTTTTATTTTGCGAAAGACAATTATTCCCACGTTATATTACCTGGCAGCAGCCGGTTTGCTGGGTGTTTTGCTGACATAATTATTTACCATTAACATAATTTTAGGACAGAGATATGAAAAAAGCACGAATCTTGATTGCCGGTGCGCTTCTGCTATTATCGGGAGCAGGGCTTGCCCAGTCGGAAAAAAGCAAAACAGAGAAAGAAATTTACGGCGGCGCAACCTTCCTGAATAAACAAGATGACGGATACCGCGGCATCTGGTATATGATCAATGGAGCCGGACAGGCTGGACCGGTAGAAAATCAATATCGCTTCAAATACAGCGGTGGAATGGCGACTTATCCGGCTAATCATTATCCGTTCTCGATTTATGTTCCGGAAGTCAATAAGACCTTTTTCTGTTACGGAGGTACAGACAAGGCTGAAAAAACCCTGTATCACATGGTTTCGTATTTTGATCACAGCACCGGGATGGTCCCAAAACCAACCATCGTGATAGACAGGGGATCAAGTGATGCGCATGAAAATCCGGTGATGCAGGTTGACCGGGACGGGTATATCTGGATATTCTCGACTTCACATGGTACAGCAAGGCCATCATTTATTCATAAAAGTAAAAAACCGTATGATATTTCCGATTTTGAACGGGTGCCTGCCACCAAGATCGTGAACGGGAAGAAGGTGCCGCTGGATAATTTTTCATATCTGCAGGTCTATTATTCAGACAAGCATGGGTTTACAGCGCTGTTTACTCATTATGAGAAAAAGGGTGGACGCGTGATCGGCTGGATGACCAGCGAGGATGGTGTAGAATGGTCAGAATGGAAAGATCTTTCATTCCTGGGTGTGGGACAGTACCAATCCAGTGCTAACCGGGGCGAAACCATTGGTTCGGCATTCAACTATCATCCGGCCAGGAAGGTGCGAGGAGGGTTGGATTTCCGGACAAATCTGTATTTCCTTCAATCAAAAGATTTTGGTAAGTCCTGGCAATCGGTCGATGGGACGCCTATGGAGGTTCCCCTTACAGAAGTGGATAACAAAGCATTGGTGCATGATTATGATTCTGAGAAAAGAAACGTGTATGTGATTGATGTTAATTTTGATAAAAAGGAACGCCCGGTGATTCTGTACCTGACTAGCAAAGGACCTATGCCCGGACCGGAAGACGGACCCAGAAATTGGCATACAGCTTACTGGACGGGTAAGAAATGGGACATTCAACCTTTTACCAGCTCTGGCAATAATTATGATTTCGGTTCATTGTATATAGAAAAAGGAAAATGGGTAGTCATTGCGCCCACCACCACCGGCCCTCAGGAATACAATACAGGCGGGGAAATGGTGATGTGGAAATCCTCAAACAAGGGTAAAACCTGGAAGAAGGTAAAGGATCTGACCTGGAACAGTGAATTCAATCATACTTTTGCCCGTCGTCCGGTAAACGTGCATCCTGATTTTTACGCCTTTTGGGCAGACGGTCATGCTCGTCAACATTCTGAATCAAGGCTGTATTTTTCAGATAAGAAAGGCAATGTTTTTATGTTGCCAGAGGTCATGGACAAGCCCTTTATGAAACCCATCCCTGTTTATCAGGGCGAGCATAAAAAGACGAGTTCGTCTCTCAGCAAGGAATTTGTGGACAAACATCTGAGTTCGGCGGTGTCGCATTATAAGATTCTGATGGATCATGCGCCAGAAACAGCCTTTCCCCGCACCTGGGAGGATGGTAAGTTGAAAACTTCAGGTTCCGGTGGATGGATTTCAGGTTTTTATCCCGGAACATTACTTTACCTGTACGAGTTTTCTGGAGACAAGTCAATGCTGGCCGAAGCGGAACAGAAATTGACAGTGCTTGAAAAGGAAAAGAATAACACGGGAACGCACGATCTGGGCTTTATGCTTTATTGCAGTTTCGGAAATGCCCTTCGGTTGACGGGGAATACCTCCTACCGCGATGTGCTCCTGAAGGGAACAGAATCCCTTTCGGCGCGTTTTGATCCGGAGGTAGGTTGTATCCGTTCCTGGGGAAAAATCGATAGTAAGAAGGATTTTCTGGTAATCATTGATAATATGATGAACCTGGAGATGATGACCTGGGCCAGCCGCGTGGGAGGAAACGACAAATATCGTGATATTGCCGTGACACATGCCAATACCACCATGGCCAACCATTTCCGGCCGGACTTTAGTTCATATCATGTGGTGAATTACAATCAACAGGATGGCAGTGTATTGCAGAAGAAAACAGCCCAGGGGGATTCAGATTCTTCTGCCTGGGCGCGTGGACAGGCGTGGGGGCTTTACGGTTATACCATGATGGGTCGTGAAACCGGGAAGAAAGAATACCTGGAGCTGGCACGAAACATTGCTGACTTTATCTTGTCTCACGAGAATTTGCCTGAAGACGGGGTTCCTTACTGGGATTTTGACGCGCCTGGTATCCCGGATGCGAAACGGGACGCTTCCAGCGGATCCATCATTGCATCCGCCCTGCTGGAGCTTTCCAGGCTTTCGAAAGGGGAGAAGGCCCTTACTTACAAACAGGCAGCGGAAAAGATACTTCGCAGCTTATCCAGCCCGGCTTACATGACCGAAGGTGGCGAGGCCGGCGGCTTTCTGCTTAAACATGGAGTAGGCGCCCTTCCGCATAAATCGGAAGTGGATGTGCCGCTTTCCTATGGTGATTACTACTATGTAGAAGCGCTGATGAGATACCGGGACTGGTATCTTTAAGGAGTTCCCAGGGTGGGGAATCTGCTTGAAAAACACTGCGGGCATGGTCAGCGGGGCAGGGGATATGTTCCCTGCCCCGGGACTGCCCCGAAATTTAAACCTTTAATCTGACCGAAACAGCGCTCGGTCCTTTGAGGCCTTTTTCCACCTCGAAAGTCACCTTATCGTTTTCCTTGATGGGGAAATCGGTTTCGTTAACATGCACGAAAACACTTTCCTGGGTTTCCAGGTCACGGATAAAACCAAATCCTCTTGATTCATTGAAGAAAGTGACTACTCCTTCACGGAAGGGGTTCATTTCTGTCTTTTCAAGCTTGGTGACACTGACTTCGATGTCTTCAGCCTTGACTTTCTCCTTTTTGGTCGGGTCAGGTGGGGCATCCAGGATATTTCCGTATTCATCCACGTAAGCCAACATCTCGTCCAGGCCTTTTCCTTTTTTGGAGTTTGCCTGGCGTTCTTCTCTTCTTTCCTCTTTTTCCTTCTTCTTCTTCTGACGTTTTTTCTCTTTTTCCTTCTTGCTGAACGATTCCTGTGATCTGCCCATTTATTCCTTTCCTTTTCTTTTGTTTCTTTTCTGCATAAAGGTACTAAAAATCAATAGTTAGTGCCTAAATTTATCTGGATTTTGCTTTAATTTTTACTTCAGATACCTGAAGTCCTGTCCCGCCCGGATAGCGAGGAGGCTTTCGTACATCAGACGAATGCAGTTGTCCACATCGTCTTTGTGCACCATTTCCACCGTCGTATGCATGTACCGGAGGGGAAGGGAAATCAGTGCGGAAACTACTCCTGCATTAGAATACGCAAAGGCATCTGTGTCAGTGCCGGTGCTTCTGGAAGAAGCCTGACGCTGGAACGGGATGTCTTTCTTCTTAGCGGTTTCCACAATCAGCCGGTTCAGGTTCGTCTGTACGGCGGGTGCATAGGATACAACCGGGCCTTTTCCTGAAAATACATCGCCCTGTACCTTTTTATCGATCATGGGCGTTTGCGTGTCATGCGTCACGTCGGTGACGATGGCTACATCCGGTCGGATATGGTGGGCGATCATTTCTGCTCCACGCAAACCGATTTCTTCCTGAACTGCGTTCACGATATATAATCCGAAGGGCAGCTTCTTTTTGTTTTCCTTCAGCATGCGGGCTACCTCAGCGATCATAAATCCGCCCGCTCGGTTATCCAGAGCACGTCCCACATAGTACCGGTCATTCAGGGTCGTAAATTCATCAGTGAAAGTAATGACGCAACCCACATGAATGCCCAGGGTTTCTACCTCTTCTTTGGTTGTGCAGCCTACATCTACAAAAATATTCTTCAGTGACGGAGCTTCTTCCTTCCCGTTTTCCCGGTGACGGGTATGGATAGCCGGCCAACCGAAGAGTCCGGGTATCAAGCCTTTTTCCGTATGAACGAACACCCGCTTGGAAGGTGCAATCTGATGATCGGATCCCCCGTTCCGGCATACATAAATAATGCCTTCAGAGGTAATATAATTTACATACCAGGAGATTTCGTCTGCATGTGCTTCAATGACCACCTTGTAATCCGCTTCAGGATTAATGATGCCCACGGCAGAGCCGTAGTTGTCCACGTAATGGGTATCAACGAAGGGTTTCAGGTAATCAAGCCAAAGCTGTTGCCCGCTGCTTTCATAACTAACCGGCGAGGCGTTATTGACATATTTTTCAAAGAATGCCAGAGAGCGCTTGTTTACGATGGGGTTTGCATTTTTTGCTTCTTTCTTTTTCGCCATTTCTGCTGTGTGTTTTAGGCCTTGAGAATTTTATCAACTACGCCGTATTCTATCGATTCATCAGCATCCATCCAGTAATCGCGGTTAAAATCTTTCATAACCTTATCCATTGACTGGCCACAGTTGTCAGCGAGAATCTTTGCGCTGAGTTCTTTGGTTTTCATGATCTCCCGCGCCTGTATTTCAATGTCGGAAGTCGGGCCCTGGGCGCCGCCGCTGGGCTGATGGATCATCACCTTGGCATACGGATAAATAAAACGCTTTCCTTTTTCGCCGGCCGAAAGCAGAATGGAACCCATAGACGCCGCCAGCCCCATGCATACAGTCGATACAGGGCTTTTGATGGTTTTTATCGTGTCGTGAATGGCAAAACCGGAGGTTACATACCCGCCCGGGCTATTAATGATCAGGCTGATCTCTTTGCCAGGATCAACGCTGTCCAGGTAAATCAGACGTTCCACAACGTGTCTGGCCGATTCGTCGTTCACCATGCCCCACAAGAATACTTTTCGTTCTTCGAGCAGGCTGTTATCAATGCGGTCTTTGAAGGATCTGAATTTTTCCATGTGATCTTATCTGTTATCAGGGGAAACAACAAAGCTGACCCCGTTTTGTTGGGGACGCCGGATAGTTCCCTTTATTCTGTTCTGTTTTTAAGATTGTTCAGCACTTCCTGCAACCGGGAGGGGGTGTCCATGTAAGACTCCAGATTGAAAAGGGCCACCTTG
>DATCYD010000220.1:0-21751 GCA_036570465.1 Anseongella sp. | reverse complement strand
CGCATTTGGTAGATGTAAATACGCCTTACATTGATTCGCTGGCCTCCAGCGGCATCAGGTTTTCAAACGGATACGCTACTCACCATACCTGCGCCCCTTCCAGGGCAGCTATACTGTCGGGACGCTACCAACAACGCCTGGGTTTTTATGAAATATGGGAAGTCCAGAAAGGTATTCCGGAAAAAGAAAAGCTACTTCCTCAATATTTAAAGGAAGCCGGTTACCATACGGCGCTGATCGGGAAATGGCACCTGGGCGAAAAAGCGTATAATCATCCCACCGCCAAAGGCTATGACCGGTTTTATGGGTTCCTCGGAGGTATGCACGATTACTTCGATCCTTTCATCGGGGATAGCTGGGAGGGCGGAGCCAGAGGGTTTGCGCCTATATTCGATCAAACCGATACTGTCCGGGACATTAATTACCTGACGATAGAGTTTACCGATCAAGCCCTCGGCTTTATCGAAAACTGTGGAAGCTTACCCTTTTTCCTGACCTTGTCTTATAACGCTCCCCACGTTATGCTGCAGGCTCCCCCGGAGTACATTGAGCGATACGAAGGAACAAAAGGGAAGTACAGGATGATTCGTGCGATGAACAAGGTGCTCGACGACCAGATAGGCCGGCTGCTGCATTTCCTGGAGGCGCGCGATCTCCGGAAGAACACAATGATCATTTATGTGAGCGACAACGGAGGTACCCGTATCAATCATAACTGGAAACTAAAGGGAGCCAAGAGTTGGTTCTATGAAGGAGGGATTCGGGTGCCGTTCATCATAAGTTACCCAGTCGTGCTTCCCTCGCGTACTGTGTTTGATGCCCCTGTTAGTATCCTGGATATCTTTCCCACTGTATTGGCGGCTGCCGGCATAGCGGATCCGAAGGATAAAGAACCCGATGGCAAGAATCTGTTGCCGTTCCTCATTCGGAACCATGGACCGGATCCACATGAGTTCCTTTATTGGAGCAGCGATCCTTATTTTGACCGCTGGGCGGTAAGGAACGGTGACTGGAAAGCTATACGGGAAAGTGAAGATCTGAACGGAAAACCTGGAGTGGCCCTTTACAACCTCCGGAATGATGTGGGCGAAGAAAAGAACCTGATTGGCCGGTATCCTGAAAAATTCAAAGAGCTTGAACGCCTGTACCGGAAATGGATCGGCGGCATGCCTCCCTCGCTGGTAGGCGATGACGAATGGACGCCTAACGGTAATGGGTGGATGTATAAGTATAAAGAAAGTAAATAGACGTTGATCATGATGGTATGCGTCATGAACAGGCTTTCCGGTACGGAATCAATGATCACTTTTTTTATTTCCGTTGCTATTTTGTTGCTGGGCTACCGCTTTTATTCGCGGTTCGTTGAAAGAGTTTTCGGCATCGACCCGCAAAAGGCTACTCCGGCTATTTCCATGGCTGACGGAGTAGATTATGTACCCCTACCTAAATGGAAGATATTTCTGATCCAGTTTTTGAACATAGCCGGGCTGGGTCCCATTTTCGGAGCGGTAGCCGGCGCCATGTGGGGGCCGGTGGCTTTCCCATTTAGTTCGTATTTCAGTCTCTATATTGCTATTGGCGCTAACGCTCAACGGAATCCAAAAAAGAAAACGCGGAAAGATCGCGCTACCTTAAGCACGAACCTCCACCTGGCCCATCCAGGCCCTTGCCATTAAATGGATCCCCGGCAGCGCCGGATGAACCCCGTCCGACGAATAATAACGGTCCGGGGCGCCTTTCATGGCCTTATCGTAAATTCCCTGGTAAGGAATAAATGCTGCGTCAAAGTCTTCTGCTATTTTTCTCACGACAGGCTGATACTGATAAAAGTCGGGAATGAACTGGTCGATCTTTTCTCTCGCTCCTGCAAAACAAAACGGCTCTCCCAGGATAAGGCGAACGTGCGGAAGCGCTTCCAGGGTTCGTTTCAGTAAAGCTCTGTATTCTTTATCAAATTGTTCGGGGTCTCCCTTTTTGTCTTCGCGGTATGCCAGCGCGTAGTCATTGATCCCGATTAAGAGGCTGATTACCGTAGGTTTTAAGTCCAGACAGTCGGCCTGCCATCTGTTTTCCAGATGGAATAATTTATTGCCGTTTATTCCCCTGTTATAGAATGAAAAACCCATATCGGGGAACTTACAAGCGAGCTCGGCAGCGACCGCGATAGCGTACCCTTCTCCCATTGCCATGGGTTTCGAGGGCTGCCGGTTTTCCCGGTCCCGTCTCGCGTCTGTAACGGAATCGCCGATGAAAAGTATCCGGTCTTCCCGCCTGAGCGCCAGTTTTGTTGTTTTGCCGTTGTTTTGCATTTATGAATGGAGTTTCGAGTGAGATTTAGCGTGACGTTTCGTTAAACCCGGACCGTTGCCAGCCAGGCTTGTGACATCAAATAGATACCGGCAAGAGAAGGATGCACGCCGTCAGTCGAGAAATATCCCGCCGGGGCGTTTCGCATCGCTTTTTCAAAAACCGACTGATAGGGAATGAAAGCTGCACGATATTTATGGGCAACGCGTTTCGCAACCTCCCTATACGTATGGAAATCCTTCCAATTGTCCGTAAGGCCGGTGATGCCGTTCAGGGCGAACGGTTCGCCGATCACTAGCCTGACCTTTGGAAGCTGATCGAGGGTCATTTGCAGCAATTCTTCGTATTCATTTTTAAATTTCCGCACATCTCCGGCACCGGTAGCCTGCAAAGAAACCTGGTAATCATTTACGCCGATCAGCAAACTGACTACGGCCGGCCGGAGGGCAATACAATCGGTATCCCAACGCTCTTTCAGTTTAACGATGGTATCTCCTGAGATACCTCTGTTGTAAAAATTCAGCACCATATCCGGATGCTCATCCAGGATTTTTGAGGCCGACAAGAGGGCATAGCCTTTTCCCATTCCTTTCCCATAGTTCGGGCGGCTCATTCTTTTGTCCCGTCCACCGTCAGTAATGGAATCTCCCTGATATAAAATGCGGTCTTTTTTTCGCAATAATATTTTACCTGATTTGCCGGAGATCAACGTCCCGGCATTTACCGTCAGGCCGGGCACACATAATGCCGTTAGTCCTACTGCGGATTTAAGAAGAAAATCACGTCTGGTTTCCATATCGCAAGATGATCATTTTCCCAACAGCGGATGTGTACTATGATTTCAAAGGAGTGTACATGTTTGGCTGCTCTATTGGAAAAGACGAAAGAGCGCTTAAATGTGGCCTTGAAGAGCTGGAAGTAATAACGCCTTAAAACTTGGTAGGCACTACAACACGTCGAGGTCCAAATAAAAACCAATAAGCATATTTTAGAGCTTTTAGCTCTACTTTTTTTCTTGACACGGGGTCTGATCTTCCGTACCTTTACTTCTACTTCTGCATTTAAGGTGGAAATACAAAATCAATCGCATGAGCAATCTATCTGTTCAAACATTGGATTCTGACCTGCCGCTATCGGGAGGTGGTCTGCCGCTTAGAGTGGTATTGTACCGGGATCGGAAGCTTGACAAGCCAGCGTTCAGGAAGAAAGCGTTCCGGGAGCAAACTGACCTCAGGGAACACGAAATTCTTAAGCACCCTTCTTTTAGGTCCCGGCTGCTTCGGGAGCCGCTGCCCCGCTACGATCGCAGACGACCGGCTACTGGCGCGAAACCCCCGGCTACAGCTACCCAACCGCATCCGTTTAATAAGGATTTGCGATGGAAAATGATCATCGAAAGCTTGCCCCGGGAGTTTCTGCGATTTTTTACGCCCGGGATCGCAGCCGGTATGGACCCAAGGCGAAAGATAGAGTTCCTGGACAAGGAGCTGCTGGAATTACTTCCGGCCGATGATAGAAGACTTGAACCCGTCCGGGTGGATAAGCTGTTAAAGATCCCCATGCTGGACGGAAGCGATGTGACGCTGCATTGCGAGGTACAGGGAGCACCTGATGAAGACTTTTCGTCAAGGATGCACCGGTACTATACCTGCCTGGAGGGCAAGTATCCAGGCCAGGTAACCGCCATCGCGATCCTCACCGATGGTAATAACAATTTTCGGCCCGAACCCTTCCGGGAAATCCGCGGCCCGAAGAAAGTTCACCAGCTGTGTTACGACTACGCCGTATATAAGGTACTGGATCAGTCCGAAGAAGAACTGGAACAAAGCGATAATCCTTTCGCGCTGGTGCTCATGACGGTGAAAGCGGCGCTGAAGTGCAGGAAAAGAAACGATACCGAAGAAGACTACCTGCAGCGGAAGCTGGAGCTGGTGGATTGGCTGAAAAAGAAACCAATAACACCTCATCAGGAGAAGAACCTGCTGAGTTTCCTGAAAGAATATGTGCCGTTCAAAGACCAGGCACTTGAAATTAAATTTAACGAACAACTAAAAGAAAGGAGCGAAGTCATGGGACTCGTGGAATCGCTGATCAGCGAAGCCAAAGAAAAGGGGCTTGAAAAAGGGCTTGAAGAAGGGCTCGAACAAGGGCACGAACAAGGGCACGAACAAGGACTACAGGAAGGCATCGAGAAAGGGAAATTATCTGTTGTTAGGCGCTTGTTAATAAGCTCGGATTTTGACGACGAAAAAATCGCTGACCTGGCGGCGGTGGGGGTGAACCGGGTAAGAAGAATGCGAACCAATATGGTAATCATTTAAATCGTCGCAATATAATACAACCGCTTGACGACATTTCCTTTGACATCGGAGGGCAGCGGATCAATGATAAGATCGCCGGTAGATTCGCTGGTATTGGTGACGGAAGCGCCGTAGAAGTCGTAGGTTTTTTGATGACCAAAAGATGACAGGGGTTCCGGAGAGGTAGATATCGATCAGGCCGATTCTCTTGTGGTCTGCGTCACGGGAAAGTACCTACTCTTCCAACTCCATAAATGCATAACAGACCATGTGGCAGATGGTCATCTGGATGTCTTCGACGCGTCCGTAGTGGGTGTCCTTGATGACGATAGGAAGGTCTGCGAGCGATGTGATAGCGCCTTCTTTGGCGCCGGCGATGGAGATGACATAGAGGCCCTTCTTCCTGGCCCATTCCGCGGCAGTGACAATGTTGGGGGAGTTGCCGCTGACGCTTAGGGCGAATAGGATGTCTCCAGCGTTGGCGTAATTGGTGAGTTGCCGCATAAATACGTCTTCATACCGGTAGTCGTTACCGATGGCGGTCATCCAGCTGACGTTGTCGTTCAGGGAGAGGCACCGGAATCGTTTGACGGTTTTGTCGGAGGCGCCTTTGCCGAGGTCGGTGACGAAATGACTGGCATTGGAGGCGTTTCCACCGTTGCCCATCATGAACAGCTGGCGGTCGGCCGTGAGCGCTTCCCGGAATTTTTCGACGATCTGTTCGACGGCGGGCAACGGGACGCTGTCGAGAGCTGCTTTTTGTTTTTCAAGATACTGGTGGAAATAGGATTGCATGGTTATTTGTTTGATGATTGCGGGTTCGGAAATGGTTCGGTGTTCATCCGGGTCAGTGCCAGGGCGCCCAGGGGTACGACGTCTTCGTTGAGAGCGGCAAGTTCTACGGGCGGGGGTGGCAGAAAGGCATTCATTACGAAATCGGGTAGCTGCCGCTGTACCGATTCCTGAAGTGGTCGCCCTAACAGGGAAAGTCCTCCGCCAATGATGAGTATGTCGGGATGGAAGAGGTGTACAACATGAGAAAGCCCCCATGCAAGGCGTTGCCCCACCAGACGAAGGATATCCTGAGCGACAGGACATCCCTGTTCCAGCGCGGGTGCAAGGGTGCGTGCTTCCCCTCCGGCCAGCCTGTCACCGCCTGGCTGCTTTCCGTCACCTGGCTGCCTGTCACCGCCCGGCTGCTTGTCGCTACCCTGCTTTCCGTCACCTGGCTGCCTGCCGGGGTTGGCGTTAATGATTCCGGCGAGGATGCTCCCGGGATGTTCACGGGCGGAAGTACGTACAAGTTCGTTGACGGCCCATCCGGAGCAAACGGATTCCAGGGTGGCCCCTTCCATGTCCATACGCAGGTGCCCGACCTCTGCTTCGCCGGGAGTGCGGCCGCAATAAAGTTGCTTGTCCTGAACAAGCCCGCCGCCGATCCCGCTTCCCACGGTCATGTAAAACACGGTCCGGAAGTTCCGCCCTGCTCCAAAGTGCGCTTCGCCCAGGGCGGCGACATTAGCGTCGTTTTCAAGATAAACAGGAAGGCCGGTCAGCTGGTTGAGCCATCCTGCCAGATCGAATCCCTGCCATCCGTTGACTTGATGGGAGGTGCAAATGGTGCCCTTTTCCCGGTCCACCGGCCCTCCGAATCCCACGCCGATATGTGTAATTTCCAGTTTTTTCCGTATCTCTGCGATAACGTCCCGGATGTCGTCGCAGATCCCCGCCGCTGCTTTAGCCGGGTCGATCGCTTTCCGCCACCGGCCAAGTACTTCCCCTTCCCGGCTATAGACGATGAGTTGAAGCTTGGTGCCTCCGATTTCGATGGCAAGAATGTTACGGGGTTCCATATGCGTATGACTCGCTGGGTGCAAGCTAATGCGCCGTGGATTGTGTTGAAGTGATACCGTTTTCGCTTCCCCACCAGTTGTTTCCGGGGTCGAAATCTTCGGAGAGGTATTTCAGTCGTTGCTTTTCCAATTGGGGAAGTCGTTTAGTTTTTACTTGTTCAAGGTACTTTTGCTCTTTTTCTGGGTCGTATTGAGGGTCTTTTTGAGGGAAAACGGCGTCGGTTTCCTCCAGGTATTCGAACAGCAGCGTGTGTAGTTCTTCAACCTTTTCGGTCTGATTGGCAGCTACGTTATTGCTTTCGTACGGGTCGTCGGCGAGCTGGTAGAGTTCTTCCCGGTCGTCTTCGTAATAGTGGATCAGTTTCCAGTCGCCTAGGCGGATGATCGATGAGGGTTCGCCGCCTTGGTTGCCGTAATGAGGATAATGCCAGATGAGGGGACGTTCGGGGAGTGTTTCTCCACGTAGCAAAGGAAGCAGGCTCTTTCCATCGGCATGATCGCCGGGACGCAGGGGTTGACCGGCAAGGTCGAGCAGTGTGGGGTAGAAGTCGGTACCTGTTGCCGGGGTTTGAATGTCTTTGAGGTTTTCGGTGAGTCCGGGGACCTTGATGAAGTATGGTTCACGGATGCCGCCTTCAAACTGATAACCTTTGCCTCCGCGAAAGGGTAAAACGGAAGTGGAGAATGAGTCTCCGGCTGACACTCCGCCGTTGTCGGAAGTGAATATCACAATGGTGTTTTCAGCAAGGCCAAGACTGTCGAGCGCGTTGAGTACGACACCGACTGCGTCGTCCATGGCGGATACCAGTCCACCGTAAATGGGGTTGTCCTGCACCTGCCGGATGGGAAGGTATCGGCCCATTTTAAATCCGGTCGGGGCAATTCCCATTTGTTCGGCTTTTTGCCTGTATTTGGCCCATTTTTCCTGAGTGGTCTGAATGGGGCCGTGAACGGCATAAAATGACAGAAAGGCAAAAACGGGTTGTCCGGTTTTTTCAGGGAGGTTGTCTTTAAGAAAGCGGACGGTTTCGTTTGCCAACCGCATGGAAAGGTTCTCGCCGGGTGTTCGGTTTTCGAGGTTGGGGTTTTCCCATGGGGAAAAATAACCTCCCCGCGGACCTCCGGAGTCCCATCCGCCGACATTGATGTCGAATCCGTGGTCTTCTGGCCATGATCCCTTGCTGCCAAGGTGCCATTTTCCTGCGAAGAACGTTTTATAGCCCCCTTCCCGCATGGCTTCGGGAAGCGTGTTCGCTGCTGCGGGGAGTTCCCGGACGTATTCCGCTGGCAGTAATTTGTTGAACCGGTTGGCCTTTCTCCAGTCTTCTCCGGCGCGTGCACCGATCCAGTCGGTAATTCCGTGCCGTGCCGGGAATTGCCCGGTCATAATGCTGGCCCGCGACGGACTGCAAACCTGGCAGGTGGCGTATCCGTTCGTGAACACGACGCCTTCATTGGCGATGCGGTCAATATGGGGTGTTTCGTAGTATTCGCTTCCCATGCAACTGAGATCGTAGTATCCCAGGTCATCGGCAAGTATAAAAAGAACGTTTGGCCTTTCCGGAAGGGGCTGCTTTTTTTGACAAGAGGTCACTGCCAGCGAAGCCAGAACGAGGGTGGTCAGGTTAACGAGGGTGGTCATGTTAAAGTAGGACTGCTTTTTCATGCCCAAACTTACATAAAAAGTTTTTTCGATCGTCTGGCCTTCCGGCCTGAGTTTTGATTAATCCGTATCTTAGCGTTTATATGAATCGATTACTGATTTTGATGACGATCCTGGTTGGCGTCGTTGTCCGGGCCACGGCTGATACCATACCAGAACGGGTGATCTATAAGCGGATTGATACGGTGGCGCTTTATATGGATGTTTATACGCCGGAACATCTGGCCGAAGGTGAAAGCCGGCCGGCGATGGTCTTCTTTTTCGGTGGCGGATGGGTCGGGGGTAGTCCGGATCAGTTCCGGCCGCATGCGCAATATTTTTCGAGCCGGGGGCTGGTTTGCTTTTTAGTCGATTATCGGGTAAGAAAACGGCAGGGTACGACACCATTCGAGGCGTTGAACGATGCGAAGTCAGCTATGCGGTACGTGAAGGCTCATGCTGCGCGGTTCCATGTTGATACCAACCGGATCATCGCCGCAGGGGGATCGGCCGGTGGACAACTGGCGGCGTCGACTGCGTTTGTTGCCGGGTTTAATGATGAACAGGATGATCTGTCAGTTAGTCCGAAGCCGGCTGCGTTGGTGCTCTTTAATCCGGTTGTGGATAACGGTCCGGAGGGGTATGGGCACGAGCGGATCGGCGAACGGTACAGGGAATTTTCTCCGTTGCATAATGTCGGACCGGGGGCGCCTCCTGCGATTTTTTTTCTCGGTACCCGGGATAAGCTTATACCTGTGGAAACGGGGAAGCGATTTAAATCGGCTGTGGAAGAGGGGGGAGGTCGGTGCGAGGTGATTTTGTATAAGGACCAGCCGCATGGTTTTTTTAATTATAAGAACCGGGATTTCTATGAGAATACGGTTTATGAGACAGACCGCTTTTTACGCTCTCTGGGCTTTCTGAAGGGCGCTCCGCTTATCGATGCGGGAACGCCGGGGCAGCGGCTGAACTAAATCAAAGCCATCTTCTGACCCTGGACCGGTAATCGAAATAGGTTTTTCCGAACCGGCGGCCGAGGTATTTTTCCTCGCGTTTGATGACGTATTCCTGGACGAGTAGGACCAGGAGGGGGAGCAATATGAAGTTCCACCAATTGCCGGCAAGAAGGGAGAGGCCGGAATATAGAAACAGCAGTCCAACGTACATGGGGTTGCGGCTAATGGAATAGATGCCGCTTGTTTGTAAGGCGTGGGCGGGTTTGATAGTGACCAGCGTGTTCTTTGTTATGAAGAACTGTCGCAGGGCCGGAAAGGCGAATACAAGGCCGGTGATCAGGGCGAGCCAGCCGATGATCGTTGAAACGCAGGTTCCAAAAAAAATGCTGCGGAGGGGTAGCATCCGCTGTAGCAACAGCGCAGCAAGAAAGGTGGTGATGTATAGAACGGGCGGCGGCATATAGACGCCTGGATGGTCGTTTTTAGGTTCCATGACTGTCTTTTAACAAATATATGATTTTTCTGTCTGTCCTTTTATCGCTAACTTGGACACCACTAAACTAACCTTTCCCTGATATGGCGGGCCTTTCTGACGATGATGAAAAGGAGTTGCTGATCCGGTTGACGGAGGGCGACAGCTTGGCGTTTGAGGCACTGTATCACCGGCACAAACGACGCATTTTCTATAATCTTCTCAAACTAGTGCATGTTTACGCGGTGGCCGAAGAGCTTCATCAGGAGGTGTTCTTAAAGGTATGGGAACATCGCGCGGCAGTGGATCCGGAACGCCCTCTGGGGGCCTACCTCTCACGCATCGCGCGAAATCTGGCGGTGGACTTTTATCGGAGGGCGGCCAGTGACGAAAAGCTTCGCGAGCAACTGTTGGTTGAGGCGGATAGACGTTATGAAACGAATGAATCGCTGGAACGAACAGAGCGTTCGGAGCGACTGCATGAACGACTTTGGCAAGCCATTGAAAAACTTCCACCCCAACGGCAGAAAGTTTTCACGCTGTGCAAGTTGGAGGGAAAAAGTTACCGAAATATTGCGTTGCTGCTGGGCGTTTCGGTGGGGACGATCAAGGATCACATGGCGAAGGCTTCGCGTTTTCTGAAGCAGGAACTTAATGGCATGGATTTAGTTTTGACAGTATTTCTCCTGATCAGCTACCTTCTGCGGTGATCGCCGCTACCCCTTTCCATAAAAAATAACCCGCCCCGAGCATAGACTTTTTACGCCTTTTCCGTAATGGTTAGAAAAGGGGCGTAGATGCAGGACCTAAGCAAACTTTATAAACGTTTTCTGAAAGGAGAGTGCAGCCGCGAGGAAATCGCGTTTCTGCTGGAACAGTTTCAACAGGAGACGGTCGATGATCAGTTGCTGGCGTTCATTAGTGAGCAACTGGAAAAGGAGGAGCCACCTGGTCCGGATTCGCCGGAGGTGGAGGCGCTCTTTGAGCGGAACCGTCGCCGGTTGATGCAGGCGGCTGAAGGGGAGATTCACCCGCGGATGGGGAATCGACAAGACAGGGGCCGGAGTATCGGGATCAGGAAGCATCGTATTCGTTGGTATGCGGCTGCCTCGTTTGCGGCCTTGCTTTGTTTATTGGGGTTGTACATCTATGGTCCTTTCCAGAAAAATGAATTTTCTTCTTCCGTTGTAGCGTCGGTTCCACAGCAACAAGATGTGGATCCGGGGGGTAACCGGGCTACATTGACGCTTTCGAACGGGGATGTTATTGTGTTGAATGAGGCCGGACAAGGCCGGCTGGCAGAACAGGATGGGGTTGATTTGGTGAAGCCTGACCAGGGTCAGCTGGAGTATATCGGGGGGCAACCGACGGCTCCTGAAGAAGCGCTGGTATATAATACAATTCACACGCCAAGGGGCGGAAAATACCAGGTAAGACTGCCGGATGGTACCCGTGTGTGGCTGAATGCGGAGTCGCAATTAAGATATCCGGTGAGTTTCGGCGATGCAGAACGGAGGGTGGAGCTTTCGGGAGAGGGGTATTTTGAAGTCGCTCATCGTGAAGATCAGCCTTTTATTGTCGAAAGCCAGGGGCAGGAGGTGAAAGTTCTGGGAACGCATTTCAATATAAAGGCTTATGCCGATGAACTTTATTCCCGGACGACCCTGGTGGAAGGCCGGGTGAGCATCCGTCAGCTGGAAAGCGGGAAGGAACAGATTCTGAAACCGGGTGAGCAGGCTCGATTGAATGGTACGCACTTTCAGGTGGCCCGTGTACCGGTGGAGGAGAGTACCGGTTGGAAGGATGGCCTGTTCGTCTTTCGAAATACGAACATTCATTCTGTCATGAATCAATTGGAAAGATGGTATGATGTGGAACTGGATGCACAAACGCTCCCCGCGAAGCGCTTCTATGGAGAAATGTCGCGCGATGTGAAATTATCCGAAATACTGGACATGATGGAAGTAACCAGCGGATTGAAGTTTAAAATAGAAGGAAGAAAAATTATGCTAGAATAATTGTCTCATGAAACTGACCTTAATGTTAACGTTGGCATTGACCTGGCAGGTTAATGCGTTGGCCTTCTCTCAGAAAGTGACCATTTCGGTCCGGGAAGAGCCGCTGGAAAATGTGATTCAGGAAATCAGACGCCAGACGGGCTATGCCTTCTTTTTTGATGCAGCGTACCTTCGACAGGCGCATCCGGTGACCCTGGAATTGACTGCGGTTCCGGTTGAAGATGCGCTGGAACAGTTGTTTAAACTGCAACCGGTTAATTTCAGCATTGATAACCGCATTATTACCATCAAGCCGAGGCCGGATGGGGCCATTCGCCGGGTGCAGAAGAGTGTTCAGGGAATTGTTACCGATAGTACGGGCGTTCCGCTCACCGGCGTGACGGTCATGATCAAAGGCGAATCTACGGGGACCAGTACGGAACTGGACGGGAGCTATGTATTGCCGGCTGAAAGCGATGCTGTACTTGTGTTTTCTCTGCTGGGCTTTACGACCCGCGAGGTGCCGGTCGATGGCCGGGAACGTATCGATGTGATCCTGCAGGTGGAAACCAGTGAACTGGAGGAACTGGTGGTTGTAGGTTACGGTATGCAGAAGAAGGAATCGCTGACCGGCGCCGTTAGCGCGATAAAAGGATCGGATCTGGTGGGTACTAAGAATGAAAGCGTGGTGAATATGCTGTCGGGACGAATACCAGGGGTGCGGGTGGTGCAGTCTTCGGGAGAACCGGGAGCTTTTGCATCGGGCATCCAGATCCGGGGTTTTGGGGCGCCGCTGGTGATCATTGACGGGGTGCCGCGGAATAATCTGGCTCGTTTGGACGTGCATGAGATTGAAAGTATTTCGGTCCTGAAGGATGCTTCGGCGGCTATTTACGGGGTACGGGCATCCAACGGGGTGATCCTGGTGACCACCAAAAAGGGAGCGGGAAAGAAGACTTCGCTGGATTACAGCACTTATTTCGGCTTTCAGACTCCTATCAATACGCCCCGCGGGCTGGATGCGGTGCAGTTCATGGAGATCACCAATGAGAATAATATCATGCGTGGTTCGGTGGCGCCGGGAACCCTGGTTTATTCCCCGGAGCAGATTGAAAAGTACCGGTCAGGACAACGCACGGGAACTGAATGGTATCGCATTAATACCAATTTTTACGCTCCTCAGTATCAGCATAATGTTCAGCTTTCCGGTGGGGCTGAAACCATGGATTATTTCGTGAATTTCTCCTATTTCGACCAGCAGGGGTTGTATAAGAATGGCGATATCAATTATGACCGGTATAATTTCCGGGCAAACCTGAACGCGGATATTACCAAGGGGATTCGGGCGGAATTAAAGATCAACGGCATGACCGATTCCCGGAACAGGCCGTATGAAGAGTCAATTAATTTCTGGAAAGCGGCCTGGACATATACCCCTGTTACGCCGGCTTATGCGAATTACGACCCGCGTTATATGCAGAATACCGAGCAGGGTTTTAACCCGCTGGCCATTACGGACTCTGATCTTACCGGGTATCGCCGCGATAATCAGAAATTGTTCCAATCTACCGGAAATCTGATTTGGGACGTGGGTCCTGTACCTGGTCTGCAGGCCCGGGCTTCTTATTCGTACGACTTTACATTTTGGGAGAACAAGTCCCTGCAAAAGCCATACTATTTGTACGATTACGACCTGAACAATGATGTGTACATCCCGAAGCTTTACGGAAACCCATCGGCGGGAGAAAGTTCGTCCATTAACCGGAATACGAACTTCGGTAAAAACACATTGTTGCAGTTTGCGCTCAGTTATGATAAAACGATCGCTGACCACCAGATAAGTTTGCTGGCGTTGTACGAAGAAGGTTCCACGGACATGGATAATTTCTACGCAGCCGGTTATATTGGCATGACTTCCATCGAGGAATTGCTGGGCGCTACCAATGAAAGCCTTACTGGCGGCATGAATGCATCTTCTTATAGCCAGGGGGCGAACAACGGCCTTTGGGAAATCGCTAACAAGGCTTTTGTGGGTCGGGCAAACTATAATTACAAGGGAAAATATTATGGCGAAATTGCATTCCGATACGATGGCTCGTCGAAATTCGCGCCGGGTAAACGCTGGGGTTTCTTCCCTTCGGTGTCTGGTGCATGGCGCGTGTCGGAAGAATCGTTTCTGAAGGAGAGCGATGCGCTGTCATTCCTGGATAACCTGAAAATCAGGGCTTCCTACGGGATTACCGGTGATGATATAACAGCTACTTTCCAGTTTGTTCCGGGATTTGAATATCCTGGCGCCAACATTGACTGGTGGCCGATATTTATGGACGGTGTGGCGCGGGAAACCATCAATCTGAAAGCGACTCCGAATACCAACCTGACCTGGTACGAGTCAGAGATTTTCAATGTGGGTCTGGATGCTGATCTGTGGAACGGTGTGCTGGGGTTTGAGCTGGATGTGTTTCGCCGCAACCGCCATGGTTTAATGGCCACCCGTACGGGGACTATTCCGGATTGGATTGGGGAAGGCCTGGCCCAGGAAAACCTCAATAGTGACCGGACGCAGGGTTTTGACTTGCTTACCCGGCATCGCAATACCATTGCAGGTAAGCTGAACTACGAGGTGGCGGCGAATGTGAGCTTTACGCGTCATCAGTACCGTCATGTGACACGGGTGCCCAGCGATAACCGCTATTCGGACTGGAGAAGCAATTCTACCAACCGCTGGTCGGATGTCTGGTGGGGATACAGCTCGGAGGGTTCCTTTCAGAATTACCAGGAAATCTGGGATCATGCTATTTACACGGCGGATAACGCGGGAAATTCTGAATTGAAACCGGGTGACTATAAATACCTGGACTGGAACGAGGATGGGGTTATTGATGACAAGGATGTACATCCCATTATGGGAGGTAATTATGGGCAGCAGAGTACCCCTAAGCTTTCTTATGGAATGTCTCTTTTCGCTGAATATCAGGGATTTGACCTAAGCGTGGTGTTTCAGGGAGGCGCTATGGGAACGATCATGTATGACTGGATCCTGGCCCGGCCTTTTATTTCTGATCAGAGTGGTCCTGATTTTTTTTACGACCGCTGGCATATGAAAGACCCTCTGGCTGATCCGAAAGATCCGCGTACCGAATGGGTGCCGGGAACATTGCCTACAACCAGCCAGGGTAGCCAGGCCATGGGCTTCAATGCATCCACTTCTAACAGCACGGTGCACAGGACCGATTACCTGCGTTGCAAATCGCTGGAGATTGGTTATACGTTACCCGGGAAAATTCTGGATTGGGCGGGAATCAAGAATGTGCGGGTATTTGGTAGTGCGTACAACCTATTCACGTTAACGGGGTTGAAGTACCTTGACCCTGAACATCCCAGCAGCGCTTACGGACTGGTGTATCCGCTGATCAGGACGATCAATTTCGGTGCGAGTGTGAAGCTGTAAAAATGAATGTACAATGAGAAATACGATAAAAATATGGACCCTGATTTTGGCCGGAGGCCTGTTGGGGGCATGTAATACGCTCGATATAGAACCGGTAAATAATCTGACGGCTAATCAGGTGTTCACCAGTGAGGCTGGAGTGGAATCAGTGATCATTAGCAGCTACAGCCGGCTGCCCGTAGCGGCCCACAACGCCAGTGTACATGGCTTGCGTGGCGATGGTGGATTTCCGTTCTCCAACTGGAATAATCCGAGCATTGTGACAGGAGAGGCTCAGGTGACGCCGCTGCGGGTGGGTATGGCGCCGCGGACCTGGCAGGGTTCTTATCTGAGCTGGTGGGATTATGGCAGCATCCGCTATGTGAACCTGGCCATTGAGCAATTAGAAGCCAACGCGGGGATATTTTATTCTCAGCCCGAAAAATACAACCATTGGCTGGGGGAACTTTATTTCTGCCGGGCGTATATGTATGCTTATATGGTTAAATGTTTTGGTGGCGTGCCTATTGTGAAGAATACGGTTTCATACACCGATCTGAAGGAGGAAGAGCTGTATATTCCACGTAACACGGAAAAGGAGGTGGTTGATTTTATTGCAGAAGATCTGGACAAGGCCATGGAGCTAATGGGAGCCGATGAGTTGATGAGTGGCCGTGCCAATCGTTTTGTTGCCGCCAACCTAAAGGCGCGGGTAATGTTGTTCGCCGCCAGTGAAGCTAAAAACGGAACGGTGCAGATAGACGGAAGGGTGGGCATTCCGGCGAACGATGCCACGGACTATTATAAGAAGGCTTATGCGGCAGCTCAGTTCGCCATTGATAACGGCGGGAAATATGCCCTGTATCGCCGCTACGATGATGGCACGCCTGAAGGGAAAACGCGCAATTTCTGGAACCTGTTTATTGACGAGTCAGCTGCGAATACTGAGCGGATGTTCGTTAAGGAATACGATGCCACCGGTTCGCCTTCCCGGCCGGAGAATTGGTCGGCGCGTCAGCTGCCACATGGCTTCACTACACAGGTGCAAAGTGCCGAACTTTCAGCCACAACGGAATGGATGGAACTATTCGAAGACATCAATGGTGATCCGTTTGTGTTGGAAACAGGCCCGGTGAGCAACCCTGTTCGCTATAACAATACGATTGATTTATTTGCGAAGGCCCAGCCGCGTTTGCGCGCCACCGTACTGTTGCCTGGATGTCAGTTTCCCGGCCGGAATGATCCGAATGCGATCTTTGAGGTGCGAAAGGGTATTTACGAAAGTTATCCTGAAGGGCCCCTGCATGAATCGTCCAATTTTACGGATATGTATCAGGGCATGACTATCCAGGGGCTGTGTGGCGTTGGAAATACAAATACGAACGGAAATGGCGCCGTGGTTTGGAAATACGTCGATCCCAATGCGACAGGCATTGACTGGGCAGGTAATGTGGACTGGATTGATATGCGGTATGCGGAAGTGTTACTGAACAAGGCTGAAGCAGCTGTGAATTTGCTGGGTGAGACAGTGGATGGCCATGCGGTGACGATGGACGATGCGCTAAGTGCAATTAATCCGGTACGTCAGCGGGCAGGGATTCCGGCACTGACAATGGTAGATGAAGCAAAGGTGATGCAGGAACGTCGCTGCGAACTGGCCTTTGAGAATCAGCTGATCTGGGATTTGAAGCGCTGGCGGATTCTGGACGAGGTGTTGCAGAATAAGACCTATCATGCCTTGTATCCTTACTATGTATTCGATGAAGGAAAATACATATTTAAAAAGCACAACCGGTCAGAAATGCAATACACCTTTGACGCCAAGGCCTACTACGCACCCATACCGGCCTGGGCGATCAACCGCAACGAGAAGTTGTTGCCGAATAACCCGGGCTATTAATCTTTTAAAGCAAGTCAACGACCATGAAACGACCCTACTATATTATGCTGAGACCCCTGGTGATCATTGCACTGTTCGCCATGACGGCCTGCGAGGTGGATACTTATGATCTGCCTTCAGAAACCCTGACAGGCCGGCTGGTGGACACCGACGGGGAACCTTTTGTTACCGAACAGCCTTACGGATTTAAAATACGAATGCTGGAGGATGGCGCTTCCCAGTTTTATGATTTTTGGGGAAAGGAAGATGGCACGTTCAGGAATACTAAAATATTTCGTGCGAAATACAAAATTTATCCCTTCGACGGCGCTTTTTTTCAGGTGGATCCGGTAGAACGGGTTATTGACGGAACGGTAAATCTGGATTTTGAGGTGATTCCTTTCGCGAAAGTGGATGCCAACATTGGTCAGGTAGGATCTTCAATCCGGGCCACCTTTACCATCGATAAAGCAGCGGGGGCCGGAAAACTGCAGGATGCTCAGCTATTGGTGACCAGATGGAATCCGAATGTGGGAACCCATAACAAGGATGGTTCTGTTTCCCGGGATCTGTCGGGAACGCCTGATACGGACATGCAAGGTGTTCCCCAGGAACTGGTTCTGGATGGCTTTCTGGAGAGTGGTGTGACTTATTATGCCCGGGTGGCAGTGTTGTCGGAAAATTCCCTCGGACGTTACAATCTGTCAGCGGTAACAGAGATCGTCGCTGAATAAAGTGCTTGAATTATGACAAGAAAATTAATACAAACAAGCCTCTGGCTACTGGCTGGGATCCTTGTTCTGTCGGCTTGTACTGAAGATTATGATCCCATTGGGAATAATAAACCGGCCACTAAGCTGAAGATGTCGCCAAAGTACCTGGCTTTTGACGGGGCTGGCGGGGATGCGCAGGCAACGATTGAAACCAATGCGCCGGAGCTGGCGGTGGGAAATGTGCCCGATTGGGTCGAAGATGTTTCTTTCAATGAGGATAAAACGGTCGTTACAATAAAAGCGACCGCCAATACGGAAAATCTGATTCGCACCGGGGTGGTCCCCATTTCAACGGTTACTGGTGACACGGAATCCACTTTGTATCTTAACGTGGTTCAGGCCGGCCAGGATGCACAGGTTAGTTTTGAGAGCTTTGCAGGGACAACGGTGGAAGCTGGTAGCTGGACCGCTACTGATGAGACAAAAATTACCCAGGGACAGGAGAATCTGATTATTGAAGGGGCTCCGAACGGCATCGGAAACAGTTTCTATTTTCAGAATCCGCAAGGGTTGGTGGCTCAGTCAAATGGCGGAACGGGTAATGCCGTGACGGCGTATGTGGATGTCAAGGCTTCCCCGGGCATTGAGGGCGGCCTGAAGGTATATTATAATCCCGAAACGGGAGATGAATTCCAATTCTTTTTCTCCATCAATGCCGAAAATAAAGGGAGTTTCTTTGCGCTGCGCCAGATCAACGGGAGCGTGGTTCCCATGGCGCTGGGCGATGCGATTCCGGGTACGGGCATGCCAGCTTTGCCTCCCCTGGGTGAACGGGACGAATACATCCGGATTGAATTCACCAACGTGCCTTATTTGCCCAACTGGTGGCAAAGCGAGGTAAATATTTATTCCCTGCAAACGCGCAATGGCGAAACCAAAGTGCTTGACCGGCATTTCAGCCGCAAATTTGAAATTGATGGTCCCAAACCTGTTCCCGGCTATTTCGGCCTTTGGGGACGTTTCGGCAATGTGCCATTCAGGCATTTCACCATTTCGGCACAAGAGCATTGAGCAAAAGCGAACCATTAATTAAATGAGACACAATTCAAGAATATCACTGCGTTTCCTTGTTTTTCTGCTGTTTTGTACAGTGACGATACTGTTCACCGGTTGCGGCAAGGATACGGATGAAGCCGGAAATCAGGTATATACGATCACATTTGACGCCGATGGCGGCTCCCCGGCCCCACCTACCCAACAAGTTCCGAATGGAGAAAAAATAACTGAGCCGGATCCGGTTCCCACAAAGGAGAACCTGATCTTTGCAGGCTGGTTCACCGATTCGGGAGAAAAATTCAATTTCAATGTGTCAGGTGCCTGGACCGATCTTCGGCTGACAGCCAGATGGTGGGAAGGCCCGGAACAGTTTATTTTCATTAACGGGATTGATCTTGAATTTAACTATGCGCGCACCAGAAACCTTTTCGGTTCCCAACGGGGGAAGCGCATTGCAGTAGGGAATTCATTTATTCTGTATTGTTTTGAACGTCCGGCAGATGTGATGCTGGCCAATCTGCACAAACATCTGGCTCAGTCACTGCAATATGAGATCCCGGTGCTGGTGCAATTGGATGCAGTGACTTTTATGGATGCTCGCCCTGACCTGTGGAATTGGTGGGATCCGTCTCGTCCGGGTTACGACCCTGCTAACCGTGAAAACGTGGAATGGACGTCCTGGTCCCCGGACGATGCAGTAAAGCTTGGCTGGCTCAATTGGGGCAGACAAATCCGCCTGAACCCCATGCCCAACCTGATGAGCCCTGATTACCGGGAAGCGGTGGCCCTGCAGATGGGAGTTTTCATTGACGTGGTGATGGATTGGTATGAAGCGTTGCCCCAGGATAAAAAATGGCTGTTCGCTGGAATCAAGTCAACCGGTGAAATGGGGGTTGGTATCAATAATTGGTATTATCCTAATGGGAACAGCTATCTGGATCAGGACCCGGCGAATGACCCCCAGACGGGCATTAATATGTATGATTTTCCAAGTCGGGGCGTGCAGACAATCGGTTATGCCGCATTGAAAACAGGAGGGTTTAAATCATCAGGCATGATCACGGGAGAAGATATTGGCCTTTTAGCCCAAAAACATTCGGAAATTGTCAGCAAACTCTGTACGGACAGGGGAGTTCCCCGTGAAAAGGTGTTTGCCCACGCAGGGGGTGCCGGAAAAGATCTGGAAGCTTGCCTGAACGAGTATGCCTGTCCTTCCTGGAGCTTTTACGGAAGCGCCGCTACGAATCCTGCCGGATTTACCGAGGCCCTCGCGCTGCTGGAGGCTTCCGGCGCGCCCTGGTTTGGGATTGCGGAATGGTCGGTGGGAGGAGCTGCTGATCCTGCCGGGTGGTCCGCCCCGATCAGCGAAGGGTTGGCTATTCCCGGCTGTCGTTTTCTGAGTATTTATGATAATGTAGTGGGAAGCGATGTTTTTAATCGCGCCGTGCATCAACCCGCCATTGAGGGGATTAAGTCTGTACAAGATCAATAAAAAATTGCGTTATGAGTTTGAGAAGTGTTTTTACCCTGTCATTCCTCTTTTTTCTGCTTACTTCAATTTGCCCGATCCCCTTTCCAGGCGCGTCTCTCTGGGCGGTTTCAGCCGCACAGGCACAATCCACACCTGCTGAAATTCAAACCAAAACCTCAAAAAAACAAACCAGGCATGCCGGAGTCCGGACCCGGGTCGTTACCCGGAAAAAGAATGTTCCGTCAGAATTCCTGATGATCTCTGTTCCCACCTACAATGATTCGGCCATTGTGGAAATTGCGGAAACCTTCGGTCCATACCGGGGTGGAGAGAGGGCCGTCGGGGCTGGCATGATCGTTTCGTACTTATCACAATCTCCTGAAAAGATTGAAAAGAGGTTGCGTAATTTTTTAAAGATGTCTGAAGATCACTCCATTCCGATCGTCCTCGAGATGGAAGGTATCAATTACTGGCAGGCCCGCCCTGATCTTTGGAACTGGTGGATGCCAGACAAACCCGGCTATGACCCGGAAAACCGGAAAAACGTTGAATGGAGCTCCTGGTCGCCAGAGGATGCCGTGAAAGTGGGGTGGCGCAACTGGGGCAGCCAGCACCGGGTGCTCCCCATGCCCAATCTTTCCAGTCCGGAATACCTGGAAGCTTGCTACACCGAACTGAACCACCTGATTCCAATTATTCTGGATTGGTGGCAACAACTTCCCGCTCATAAAAAGCATCTTCTGGTTGGCATTCAACTGGGCGTGGAGATCTCCATTGGCGCCAATAACTGGTACTACCCGAACGGCAACGACCTGCTGGATAAGCCTGCCTCCGAAGACCCCCGGTACGGCCTGAGCCACGATGAACTTCCTGGACGGGGTGCCCAACCCATTGGGTATGCAGCCGTTAGCACCCTTGAAATCGCCAATAGCGGGAAACTCACTGAATGGCAAGTCACCCAGGCCGTTGACAAGTACGTGTTGCGCCTGAGCAAACTGGTATCGGAACTGGGTGTCCCCCGCGAAAAACTCTATGTACACGCCGGAGGATGGAAACCCGGCGAATCAGTTTATGGAGTGGCCATGAACAAGTATGCCTGCCCCGGTTGGAGCTTTTACGAACATGCCCGTGACGTTTCCGGCGACAAAACAGCCATGATGGTTGTCGAAAAAAGCGAAGCCCCCTACTGGGCGGTAGCCGAATGGCTTGATTTCGGGGCCACCACTGAAGCCGATTGGCTAACCGGTTTCCGGAATGCCTTTGCCCTTCCCCGAATGCGCTACTTCCAAATTCGCCACTGGGGATCGATTGAGAAAAAGCCGGAGGCTATTAAGGCTATTTCGGAATTTGTGAATTCTAGTTTCTAGTTGCTTCGCAACGGTTTCTGGTTGGAAGTTGCTGGTTTGAAGTTGCTGGTTTCTGGTTGGAAGGTTGGTTGTGGGTGTTGTTGTTGTTGGGGTTCAAAACTTTTAGGTGTAAATTAAAACCTATAGCTATAGGATTTCTCTTGCGTTAGGTTTTTGTCTTCCGTATATTTACATCTGTATTCAAACTGAAACCTTACTTAGTGCAAAACCTATGGACTATTCATCGATTCAACGTGTAGAACTTGAGCTGCCGCCAGGGGTGGTATTTTACCGGCAACGTTCTGATTACAGGCACCGGGCTGTTGCGG